>CAMAWK010000001.1 GCA_945861915.1 Flavobacterium psychrophilum
TGCTTCCATTACATTACTTGAACCTAAACTTGGCACTAATGAATCGATTGCAATAGTATCTTTTGCTTCCATCTCAAGTGTTTTCTCTGAAGAAATAGGTCCTGTTGATGGAATCGTAAAGCTGAATTTCTTTTCTTGATTGATACAAACTTCTTTACAAACCTGATAATTTAGAGTTGCTTCAATTATTGAAATCGAGGGATTCAAAATCTGAATCTCTTGCTTTATCTGCGCTTTTTTCTCAAAGTACGTTTCATTTACCTCAAAAATGTCGTTAAAACTGGTTCTAGTCTTACTCTCTTTAGCTTTTCCAATGAGAGAAAAATTACCTTTTGACTCTTTAAACAAAACCTCTAAAGGCAAAGGTCCGCCATCTGAAGTAAACTGAGAATACAAATGCCAATCGTTTTCAATGGTTCCCTCAAAAGTTAAAATATAGTTTGCATCCGATTTTTTTTCAACCGAAGTAGTCCATTTTACAGGATCTAAAATTTGAGAATTTGCACTATTAAATGCAAAAAATACCGTAATTAAAACTATTAATTTCTTCATTTTTCTAATTCTATTTTTAAACTATTTTTAGTCGTATTTTCAATTTTAAAACGCTCATCTTGCCGAAGTCCTACCACCCAAACAATTTGATTATCAGAACATAAAAGCCAAATATTTTCTTTTTCGACTAGCGATTTTTTTTCGTCTTTGAATAATTTACTTACTTTTTTGGTTTTTCCATTCATCCCAAACGGCTGAAATGTATCTCCTATTTTCCATTTTCGCAAAACTAACGGAAAACGGAGCTTATCGTCATCAACAAAGATACTTGTATTTGACCCGACACCGACGTCATCTACTTTACAAAACGATAGATTTAAGGGAAAATTAACTTTGTTTTGATTTTTTTCGATTCGAAATTCTTCAATGACAGTTTCGATCTTAATAGGAATTAACAGCAAGGTTTCTCTGTCTTTTAGCAATCTATAATGAGGAGAAAAAACTTGTTTTCCAGATTGTCCATCAACCAAATCATAAATATCATCCCAAGCTGTAAATCCATATTCATTAAGCCAATGGTACAAATAGGCTTTGTAATTTGTCCTTTTTTTTAATAGATTGATGTCTAAATGAATTGCTTTATTCATTGATTTTGCCACCTCATTAAAAACCAATATTGAAGCATCTTGTGCCAATGTTTTTGTTTCTTGCAAATAGTTTTGAGTTTTTTGAAAACTAGACAAAAAATCAGGATTTAATTCTTTCAAAAGAGGAACTAGATGATGCCGTATTTTATTTCGCAAATAGTTGTCCGAAGCATTGCTACTATCATCTCGCCATTTAATTTGATTTTCTTTTGCGAAATTTTCGATTTCTTCTCTTGAAAAAATTAAAAGAGGTCGAATAATTTTTCCGTTTTGCGCTGGAATTCCAGTTAATCCTTCAATTCCTGTTCCTCTACTTAGGTTAATTATAAATGTTTCTAACGAATCATCAGCATGATGTGCTGTTAAAATATAATCAAATTTCTCACTCTCAAGAATTTCTTGAAACCAATTATATCTTAGTTCTCGTGCTGCTACTTGTGTTGAAAGTTGATGCTTTTCAGCATAGTTTTCTGTTTCAAATTCAATTTCAAACAAATCTATTTTATTGGCTCGAGCATATTCTTGAACAAATTTTTGATCTTCTACACTTTCTATACCACGCAATTGAAAATTACAATGTGCCATCGCAATTTCGCAATCCATTCTATGAAATAAATCGACCATAACCATACTGTCCAGTCCACCGCTGGTAGCCAAAAGCAGTTTTTTCCCTTTCAAAAAAGAAAAATTTTGGCTAATATGATTTTGAAATTTTTGTAGCATTTTCAAATTTAGTCAATTGATTTTAATTTAACTTAAAACGGACTGCATCGCTTTAGCTTTGAGTAAACATTCTTCATACTCATTTTCTGGAATAGATTGAGATGTAATAGCGCTGCCAACAGAAAACGAAGTATATTTATTTTGTTGATTGTATAAAATACTTCGGATAACCACATTAAAATCAAAATCGTTGTTAGGTGTAAAATAACCTACTGCTCCACTATACAAACCTCGTTTGGTCTCTTCCAGTTTCTCGATGATTTTTAACGCCGATAGTTTCGGACAGCCCGTCATGCTTCCCATAGGGAAAGTGGTTTTAATAACGTCTAAAACTGAGTAGTTGGAATCTAATTTTGAAGAAATCGTGGAAATCATTTGATGCACTTGTTCGAAAGTGTACAAACTACATAATTCCT
The DNA here is from genome assembly GCA_945861915.1 of Flavobacterium psychrophilum. Taxonomy (GTDB): domain Bacteria; phylum Bacteroidota; class Bacteroidia; order Flavobacteriales; family Flavobacteriaceae; genus Flavobacterium; species Flavobacterium psychrophilum_E. The sequence goes on from CAMAWK010000001.1 coordinate 2,279, forward strand.
CTACTTTTACAGTACCTTTTTGTGCTGTTTTGGATAAATCATTTCGAACCAAATCAGTTATCATTATGTTTTCAGTACGTTCTTTTGGATTTGAGGCTAAATCAGTTTTCGATTTTTGGTCTTTTATTGTGTCAGAAAATCTTTTAGCCGTTCCTTTTATAGGTTGCGAAATAATCAAATCGTTTTCCTTTTTTAAATAGCGTTCTGGAGAAGCCGAAAGTAAAAAATGATGATGATTTTTAAAAAAAACAGCCAACGGAGATTTTGATATTTCATTCAGTTTTAAAAATTTATCCAATGGATTGATTTCAGTATTTTCAACAAAAAATTCCATGCAAAAGTTGGCTTCATAAATATCGCCTCGATGAATATGGGTAAGAATTTCAGTTACTTTTTCAATATATTTTTCTTTTGAAATACGCTGTTTTATGGTAATTGGTTGTTGGTAATTGGTTGTCGGTTGTGTGGCTTCAATAATAGCCATAAAATCAATTTCAATTTCATCATCGCACATATTCAGGTATTGAATTTCGAGCTGATTCCCTTTCAATAAAAAAAGTTTTTTAGGCTGAAAAAAATACAAATCAGGAAAATTCAATCCATCAAAATTGTTAGAATATAAATCTTCAGTATCATTTTTTAAATCATAAGATAAATAACCAAAAAGCCAATCTTTTGTAGTTTGTTGGTACTGTCTCAAGTCATCAAAAGAGTTATGAAAATCGGTTTTTACAGATGTAAATGCATCTACAGCAAGCAAACATTCGTAACTAGAATACTGTCGCGGATAATCATTGCTATCCAAAAAAACAATCTCCCGAAATTGTTGTGCCCAAATCAAAAGTTGTTTCTTGAATAAAAAAGGATTCTCGATATTTTTTACAAGTGATGTTCTCAATGAAGTTTTGGTGTTTTGGAAATTCAAAATTACAATAAATTTGTTTTAGATTTTTTGCTACATTTATGGTATTATTAACTTAAAAAAACCAAACTATGAAAATCGCAACTATTATTATTCGAATTTTACTTGGACTTTTACTTCTATTTGCTTCAACAGCTTATTTCTTCAAATTTGGAGAACAACCCAAACTTTCAGGAGATATGAAAACAGTCATGGACGGATTTGCAGCCTCAATTTATTTGCTCCCTTTGGCAAAATCGGTTGAGTTAATTTGTGGATTGTCATTTTTGACAGGAAAATTCATGAAAATTTCAGCTGTTATTTTAATTCCTATCTCTTTAAATATAATGCTAATACATGCTTTTTTAGAACCCGAAGAACTAGTTATTGGAGCAGGATTATTTTTAGGAAATCTATTTCTAATTTACACTAACTGGAATAGTTATAAAGGACTGTTTGTTATGTAAATGCAAAAACCGACAACTATTTTCCACAGTTGTCGGTTTTTTTATCAAAAGATTTTCTTATACATGCAACGCTCTATTATCCGTCGCGGCTAAAGCTGCTTCTTTTATTGCTTCCGCAAAAGTGGGATGCGCATGACTAATTCTTGAAATATCTTCAGCTGATGCTTTAAATTCCATCGCTGTTACGGCTTCAGCAATCAAATCGGCACAACGTGCACCAATCATGTGAACACCTAAAACCTCATCGGTTTTGGCATCGGCAAGAATTTTTACAAATCCGTCCAAATCTCCTCCAGCTCTGGCTCTTCCTAATGCTTTGAATGGAAAACTACCTGATTTGAAATCCACTCCAGATGCTTTTAATTGCTCTTCGGTTTGCCCAACAGCAGCTACTTCTGGCCAAGTATACACCACTCCTGGAATTAAATTATAATTGATATGAGGTTTCTGACCAGCAATAATTTCAGCTACCATCGTTCCTTCTTCTTCTGCTTTGTGGGCTAGCATTGCTCCACGAACTACATCACCAATGGCATAAATATTCGGAATATTGGTTTGTAAATGATCATTTACTTCGACCATACCTCTTTCAGTCAGTTTCACTCCTGCATTTTCGGCTTTCAAACCGTCTGTAAATGGGCGACGACCTACAGAAACTAATGAATAATCTCCTTCTAAAGTAATTGTTTCACCTTTTGAATTTTCAGCTTGAACGGTTACCATATCACCTTTTCTTTCAACCGATTGTACTTTGTGAGAAACATAAAACTTCATGCCCTGTTTTTTCAACACTTTAGTCAATTCTTTAGACAATGAAGCATCCATTCCTGGAATAATTCTGTCCAAATATTCTACTACCGAAACTTGTGCTCCTAAACGTAAATACACTTGACCTAATTCGATTCCGATAACGCCACCACCAATGATAACCAGGTGTTTTGGCACTTCTTTCAAGCTCAAGGCTTCGGTTGAAGTGATAATTCTTTCTTTGTCAATTTTAATAAATGGAAGTGATGATGGCTTAGAACCTGTAGCAATAATAATGTTTCTTGCTTCAATGGTTTCTGAAGTTCCATCAGCTTTGGTAATCGCTACATGTGTGGCATCTGCAAACGAGCCTACTCCATTGTAAACAGTTACTTTATTTTTATCCATCAAGTAATTAATTCCACCCGAAGTTTGATTGACGACTGCTTGTTTACGAGCAATCATTTTCTCCAAATTTATTTTTACTTCGCCAGAAATGGTAATTCCATGTTCTTCAAAATGAGTTATTTCGCTATAATGATGAGACGATGCCAGCAAAGCTTTTGAAGGAATACAACCTACATTCAAACAAGTTCCACCAAGAGTAGCGTATTTTTCTATAATAGCAGTTTTAAAACCTAATTGTGCGCAACGAATGGCTGAAACATATCCTCCAGGACCCGAACCTATAATGACTACGTCAAATGAACTCATAGTTTTGTGTTTTTATTTAATTGATGCAAAAATAAATCATTTTGCTTGAAATGATTGAATTTTATTTAACAAATCCGAGTGAATTCATGTAAAAATTCATGTTTACACAAGATTTCAATTTATTATTTATTTAAAAAAAATCCATCTCTATTTTATTAGAAATGGACAATTCGTTTAATATATTCAGAAATCAGAAAAACCTATTTAAAATTAACGCCAAATTTAAGTGCTTCTGCATTTGCTTCTGGAATTAATCTTTTTAAATTGGCTATTCTTGTTGCATCAGATGGATGTGTACTTAGCATTTCTGCTGGTTTATTTCCTCCTGAATTTGCAGACATTCTTTCCCAAAAAGCGATTGCTTGTTCTGGATTGTAACCTGCAATTGCCATCAAAGTCAAACCAATCTTATCCGCTTCTGTTTCATGGCTTCTGCTAAATGGCAACATTACTCCTACTTGAGAACCAATTCCATAATATTCTTGCCACATTTTTTGTTTTTCTTCACTTTGAGAGCCTGTAGCTACGGCAACTCCAACAGCGCCAATTTGTTGCAATTGAGCTGCACTCATTCTTTGTGCTCCATGATTAGCCAATGCATGAGAAACTTCGTGTCCCATAACTGTTGCTAAACCAGCTTCATCTTTAGTTATAGGCAAGATTCCTGTATAAACTACAATTTTACCTCCTGGCATACACCAGGCATTTACTTCCTTATTCTCAATAAGTTTATATTCCCATTGATAACCATTTAGGTATTCTGGATGTCCATTGGCTTTTAGCCAACGCTCGGCAGCATTTTTGATTTTAACACCAACCGATTCTACTCTTTTAGAATCAACCGTACCAGCTATCACTTTATTTTCTTTCAAAAAAGTTCCATATTGCTGAAAAGCTGAAGGAAACAATTGACTATTCGATACAAAATTCAAGTTACTCTTACCTGTAAATGGATTCTTTGAACAAGAAAAAACAGCTACCAAAGCAATTAAACAACCAACTATTTTATATGTTTTCATATTCAAATTTTTTTATTCTCCAATTATATGTAACTCTGTAAATTCTTTATTTATTAAGATAAAGTTTTCTAAATCAAACCCTTTTTTATCAAAAACGACTTTCTCATTATCGATTTCTATTTTTTTAATTTTGAATGGCAAACCAAACAAATTCAACTTAAATTTGGTGTAATTAGTATCATATTTTCCATCTTTGTGAAGTTGAATTATTAGCTCTTTTTCTTTTCCGATAGTTTGAAAAGACAGTAAACTATATCTTCCTTTTTTATAATCATACCCATCTTGAGCATCTTCATAAACTTCAGACTTTTCTTTGCCTTCTTTGAAATAAACATCTAATGTTAATTCGTCAAATTCTAATTCGCCAACGTATTGTTGCACTGGATATTTTGGAATTATAGCTCCAGCTTTAACAAATATTGGAATTTGATCAAACTTAGAATCAACCCACATTTCTTTTCCTCCAGAAATTAATTCGTTTGTCCAGTAATTATACCATTGTCCACGAGGAACAAACATTCTTCTACCTAAAGAATTTGGCTCCAAAATAGGACAAACTAAAATTTGATTTCCAAAAATAAACTCATCATTTCTATAATGTGTTTGAATATCATCTTGGTCAAAATATACCAATGGTTTCAACATTGGAATTCCTTCTTCGATATATTGCCAAAACATGGTGTATAAATAGGGTAATAATTGATACCGTAAACTAACAAATTTTCTAGTAATATCAATTACTTCTTCGTCAAACGCCCAAGGTTCTTGATTTCCATGATCGCCTGAGGAATGTGTTCTACAAAAAGGATGAAAAACGCCCAATTGTATCCAACGTGCATATAACTCACCCGATGGTTGCTCAGCAAATCCACCAATATCTGACCCTGTGAAACCCATTCCTGAAATGCACATTCTTTGTACTTGAATGTTAGCAATCCATAAATGTTCCCATGTAGCTACGTTATCACCTGTCCAAGAAGAAGTATATCTTTGCGCTCCTGAATAGGCAGATCTTGTAATTACAAATGGTCTTTTAGGATACGCAAATCTTTTTACACCATGATAGGTGGCTCTTGCCATTTGAGTTCCATAAATATTATGCGCTTTCCTGTGGCTACAAGGATTTCCATCATAATCATGACGAACATCCATAGGGAAAGTTTTGTTCGGCACTTCCATTACGGCTGGCTCGTTCATATCGTTCCAAACTCCTTTTACTCCAATATCAGAAATTAATTCTTTGAACAATCCCGCCCACCATTCTCTCACTTCTGGATTTGTATAATCAGGAAAATTACATTCTCCTGGCCAAACTTTTCCTTTCATATAAGGACCATCGGCTCTTTTACAAAAATAATCTTTCTCTAATGCTTCTTTATAAACCGAGTATTCTTTGTCGATTTTAATTCCTGGATCAATGATTACAATTGTTTTAAAACCATCTTCTGCTAATTCAGCCACCATTCGTTTTGGGTCTGGGAAATACTCTTTATTCCAAGTAAAACAACGGAAACCTTCCATGTAATCAATGTCTAAATAAATCGCGTCACAAGGAATTTGTAATTCTCTGAATTTAGCTGCCACTTCTTTTACGTTGCTTTCAGGATAGTAACTCCATTTGCATTGATGGTATCCTAATGCCCATAATGGCGGTAGTTCTGGCTTTCCTGTAAGATCGGTATAAGTTGTAACGACATCTTGCATTTGAGGTCCGAAAATGAAATAATAATTCATTTCGCCACCTTCAGCCCAAAAACTGGTAACATTTCTTCTTTCGTGACAAAAGTCAAAATACGTTCTAAAAGTATTGTCAAAGAAAATACCATAGGCTTGCTTTTTTTGCAATCCGATATAAAAAGGAACTACTTTGTATAATGGTTCTTGATCTTTGTTGAATGCGTATTGGTCAGTAGCAAAATTCTCTAAACGCTTTCCTTTCAAATTCAATTGAGTTGCTTTGTCTCCCAATCCGTAAAAACACTCGCCGTCTTTTGATGCTTTGCTCATTTTGACGATATTTCCACCAAATTCAAAGCTTTCTTCCCAATGAAAACCTAATTCATCTTCGAGCAAAACAGATCCTTTTAAATCAAAAATAGACACTCGCATATCAATTTTTTGAATGCGACATTCTACTTTACTGGTTTTTACTTGGTAATATTCTTTCTCTTCTGTTACTTCTAAAAAATTGTAACCATGAGAATGGCTTTTATCAATAGCGTAAGAAAAATCGTTGCTAAAATAGCCTTTTGTAGTATATCTAAAACGAATCAGACTATCTCTGAGAACCGTTAGCTTTAAGATAACGCTATTGTTTGTGTGAAAATAAACAGAATCTACTTCTTTTTCAAATGAAACTATTGCGGAAGGATATAAATCTCCTTTAAATTCTAATTCGGTATTTGTAATCATGGGCTTTTAAAAGTATTTTTTAAGGTCTCAAAAATACGAAATTACTCTTTTATGCCAAACTTAATACCCATAATTATCAACGAAAAAGCGATAAAATAGCATCTAATCAATATAATGCAAAAACCAACTCTATTTATTTTGAATACTGTATTTAAATCAAAAAAATAAAGTTGGATTTGCATTTAAAATCTAGACAAATTTGTAAACAGTAACGCTTAATGGTGGCAAAAGTACTTCTAATGAATAATCTCGACCATCATAAGGAAGTGCTTCGGCAGATAGTTTACTAACATTTTCTACACCACTTCCCCCATAAATTTTTGCATCGCTATTAAAAACTGAAACTAACTTACCTTTTTTAGGTAAGCCAATACGGTAATTTTGACGAACCACTTGAGTAAAATTACAAATCACCACCAAATCATCTTTTGACTTGTTCCCTCTTCTAATATAAGACATCACAGCATTTTGATGATCCGAATAATTTATCCATTGAAAACCTTCTGGACTAAATTGTTTTTCATGTAAAGCTGGTTCTGTTTTATAAAGACCATTTAAATCTGTAATTGCTTTTTTGATTCCTTCGTGATAGTCATATTGCAATAAATGCCAATCTAAACTTCCTTCAAAATTCCATTCAGCACTTTGTCCAAATTCAGCGCCCATAAACAATAATTTTGTTCCTGGATGCGTAAACATATACCCATAAAGCAATCTTAAATTGGCGAATTTTTGCCATTCATCGCCAGGCATTCTTCCTGCAATTGAATGTTTGCCGTAAACTACCTCATCATGCGAAAGTGGCAACATGAAATTTTCGGAATACGTATAAGTCATTGAAAAAGTCAAATCATTTTGATGGTATTTTCTATAAACTGTATCCTTTTGAAAATATTGCAAAGTATCATGCATCCAACCCATCATCCATTTCATTCCAAATCCTAAACCTCCAGCAAATGTGGGTCTTGAAACCATTGGAAATGAAGTACTTTCTTCGGCAATAGTTTGAACACCTTCAAAATTTGAATACACCGCTTCGTTAAATTCTTTCAAGAAACTAATAGTATCTAAATTTTCTCGACCTCCAAAAATATTTGGTTCCCACTCTCCATCTTTTCTAGAATAATCTAAATACAGCATCGATGCAACAGCATCAACTCGTAATCCATCGACATGGTAATGTTGCAACCAAAAAATAGCATTACTAATAAGAAAAGAACGTACTTCATTTCGTCCATAATTAAAAACTAAACTTTTCCAATCAGGATGATATCCTTTTCTTCGGTCTGGGTGTTCGAAAAGATTAGAGCCGTCGAAAAAGCCTAAACCATGTGCGTCATCTGGAAAGTGAGACGGAACCCAGTCCAGAATTACGCCAATTCCTGCTTGGTGTAATTTATCTACCAAAAGCATAAAATCCTGCGGTTTTCCAAATCGAGATGTCGGTGCAAAATAACCTACTAATTGATATCCCCAAGATGGATCGTAGGGATATTCCATTATCGGCATGAACTCAACATGCGTAAAACCTGTTTCTTTGACATAAGAAACCAATTCTTCTGCTAATTCTATATAGGTTAAAAATTTTCCCTCAGAATTTCGCTTCCAAGAACCTAAATGAACTTCGTATACAGAATAGGGTTTGTCTAAACCATTATGTTCTTTTCTGGTTTTCATCCAATCTTTATCCTTCCAGTTGTAATCTAAGTCCCAAATTACAGATGCTGTATGTGGTGGATGTTCGCAATACAAAGCAAAAGGATCTGCTTTTTCGGTAATAATTCCGTTGTTGCTTGACTGAATTTTATATTTATACGTTGTCCCTTTTTCTAAACCGGGAATAAATCCTTCCCAAATTCCTGAGGAATCCCAACGAACTTGTAATTCGTGATCGCCTTGAATCCAGTAATTAAAATCGCCTACTACAGAAACTGATCGAGCGGAAGGAGCCCAAACAGCAAAATACACGCCTTTAACTCCATTAACTTCTGTAAGATGCGCACCTAGTTTTTCATATAATTTGAAATGCTTTCCAGCTTTGAATAAATTAATATCGAAATCAGTAAAAAGAGAATACGGTTGTACTTTGTTCATTTTATTTTTTTTAATTGCTTGTGAATTATTTAATGAATGATGAATAAATGAAAAGGAAGTTCTGGTGAAAGTTCAACAAAATTCCACTCTTTATCCCAATTGTATTTATTACCAGTGATTAAATCGGTAATTTTAAGTGGGAGTTTATTAAGCAAAGCCTTTGGAAGTTTCACACTCGCTTGCGTGGTATGTTTATCGTTAAGACTTGCAATCATTAAGGTTTCATTTTGTCTATCATCATCAAATTTATAATAAGCCAAAACTTGATCGTTATTTGTATCACAAAAAACAATATTATTAGTTTGTTGTAAAGAGGCTTGTTCTTTTCGTATGGTATTAATTCGAGTGATTAAAGTGGTAATTTTATTTTGTTTTTCCCAGTCCCATTTTACAACTTCATATTTTTCCGAATCCAAATATTCTTCTTTACCCGGAGCCATTGGAGTGGAAATTCGGTACTCGAAAACAGGCCCATAAATACCTACACTTGAACTTAAAGTAGCTGCCAAAAAGTATTTTTGTAAATGAATGGATTCATTTCCATTTTGCAAAGCAAAAGGATTAATATCAGGTGTATTAGGCCAGAAATTAGGGCGATAAAACTCTTTTTGCTCAGATTGTGTTAATTCAGAAACATATTCTATCAACTCACTTTTTGAATTTCTCCAAGTGAAATAAGTATAAGACTGACTAAATCCTTGTTTGGCTAATTCGTTCATGATTTTTGGACGGGTAAAAGCTTCCGCTAAAAATAGTACGTCTGGATGTTTTTCTTTAATTTGAGAAATTAACCAACCCCAAAAAAAGAAAGGTTTTGTGTGCGGGTTATCCACTCTGAATATTTTAATATCGCACTCCTCTATCCAAAACAAAGCAACATCTAATAATTCTTTCCATAGGTTTTTCCAATCACTACTTTCGAAATAAATCGGTTGAATGTCTTGGTATTTTTTTGGAGGATTTTCGGCATATTGCACCGTTCCATCAGGCCTCCATTTAAACCATTGCGGAAAATCTTTTACATACGGATGGTCTGGAGCGGCTTGTAAGGCATAATCCATAGCTACTTCTATTCCTAACTCTTTAGCGCATTTTACTAATGATTTAAAATCATCAATTGTTCCTAATTCGGGATGAGTCGATTTGTGTCCACCATATTGAGAACCAATTCCCCATGGCGAACCCACATCGCCATGTTGCGCATTTGTAGCGTTATTTTTTCCTTTGCGATTTACTTCTCCAATTGGATGAATTGGCGGAAAATATAACGTATCAAAACCCATTGTCGCTACTCTTGGCAGTAATCGTTCACAATCCTTAAAAGTTCCGTGTTTTCCATCCTCTTGTGAGGCAGAACGCGGGAAAAATTCATACCAAGTACTAAATAATGCTTTTTGTCTATCGACATACACTTTTAACTCTAATGATTTATTTTCTAAAAATCGAACTGGATATTTCTTGAAAATTTGATGTAACTCATCGGAAGTGGCTACTTGAATTGCTCTTTCATAATCCGATTCGTTTGTAAAAAAATGAGCTGCACTTTCGAGATAGTTTTTTTCAGAATCAGTAGCAAATTCCATTACGGAACGAACATATTCCGCTCCTTCTAACAATTCTGACTTAACATATTGATTGTCTTTTATTTTACGGTCTGTTCCATGTTGCCAATTCAATGCATAATCTACCCAGCCTTCAACAAAATAAGAATAATATCCTTGTTCTTTTACTTGAAAAGTAGCACTCCATTCGTCGTTCACATCATGAACCATTCGTACTTCCTGCCATTTTTTCCCAGTTTCATGTTTGAATTTAACACAACATTCTATAACATCATGTCCGTCGGAAAAAACAGCAGCCGTTACTTTTACTTTTTGATTTATAATCCTTTTTATTGGATTAATTCCACCGTCTAGTTGTGGCAATACATTTTCGATTACTATTCGAGTTTGATTTTGCATTTTGAAAAATTACAATTTTAAATGTTAAAAAAACAGATACTTTTATATGAACTAATTCAAACTTCTTATTTAATTGTGAAATTATTAGGCAGAACTACCCCTTTTTTTACTACAACAATGCCGTCTTTTACTGCATATAACTCATTAGAAGTATCCGCTAAATGCTTCCCTCCATGGATATACACATCATTTCCTATTCTGCAATTTTTATCAATAATAGCTGTACTTATAAAACATCTTTCACCAATACCCATCAACTGCTTATTATTTGCGATATCTTTATTCATATCTTCAATATTTTGGTATAAGTCGTTACCCATAACATAGCTATTTTGAATAACACTATCCTCGCCTATTCTGGACCGAATTCCTATCACAGAATTAGTAATTTCTTTAGCATTCAAAATACAACCTTCCGAAATTAAAGATCGATCTACATTTGTTTTTTTGAATTTTGTAGGAGGTAATAACCTTGGACGAGTATAGATTTTATTTTCATTATCAAACAAATTAAATTGTGGTACATCTTCAGTTAAACCAATATTAGCCTCAAAAAAGGAATCAATATTTCCAATATCAGTCCAATAACCCTCGTACTGAAAACTAAACACTTTTTTTCCTCCAGTTACTGCTTGTGGCATAATTTCTTTTCCAAAATCTTTAGTATTTGGATTAGACATTAATTCTACCAATAATTTCTTATTAAAAATATAAATACCCATTGAAGCAAGGTAATGTTTCCCTTCGGCTTTCATTTGATCACTTACTTCCGATTTCCAATCAGGCAATAGTTCTTTGGCTGGTTTTTCTATAAAAGACTCAATACAACTTTCGGTATTAGTTTTTAAAATTCCAAATTCCGGAGCGTCTTTATCATTTACTGGTAAAGTAGCTATAGAGATGTCAGCTTCGCTTTTAATATGCGCCTCAATCATTTCGTCTAAATCCATTTGATACAATTGATCTCCAGAAAGAATCAAAGCATAATCAAAATCATGATTTAAAAAGTGAGGCATACATTGTCTTACTGCATCTGCGGTTCCTTGAAACCAACCTGCATTATCTGGAGTTTGTTCGGCGGCAAGAATATCAACAAAAGCTTGCCCAAAATGACTAAATTGATAAGTGTTCTTGATATGTGCATTAAGCGAAGCTGAATTGAATTGTGTCAATACAAATATTCTATAAATATCCGAATTCATACAGTTTGAGATTGGAATATCGACCAATCTGTATTTTCCTCCAATCGGAACAGCGGGTTTTGACCTTGATTCTGTTAAAGGATATAACCTTGACCCTTGACCTCCACCAAGAATAATTGCAATAACATTTTTCTTTTTAGCTTTCATTTTGTTTTACTATTAAATTATACACTACCAAATACTTTTTACAAACACTTTCCCAAGAATGATCGATGTTCATCCCTTTTTTAATTATGGCACTATACTTTTTATTATTCTTACTTAAAGTTACTGCTCTTTGAATGGAGTAACAAACATCCGTTACCGTAGCTTGGTCATGACATATTCCGTTTCCATCATCTCCAAAATCAATCACTGTATCTCTAAGCCCTCCCGTTCGTCTAACAATAGGAATGGTTCCATATCGCATAGCATACATTTGATTTAATCCACAAGGTTCGACTCTTGAAGGCATTAATAAAAAATCAGAACCTGCATACATCAAATGAGCTAACTCCTCGTTATACCCGATAAAAACATTAAAATTCCCTCCAAAACTATTCAATAAATGACTCAATTGATTTTCAATTTCAGCATTTCCTGAACCTAAAATCAAAATATTTATTTGTTTAAAATTTTCTGACAATGCCATTGCAACTATATGCGGCAATAAATCAGCTCCTTTTTCGTCTAATAATCTCCCAATAAAACTAAAAAGCGGTTTTGTAGTATCTAAATTAAAATGCCTACACAACTCATCTTTATTGCTTTTTTTACCTTTTTTAAAATTAGTAACTGTAAAATTAGTAGTTACCAATTTATCGGTCTCAGGATTCCAAACTTCTGTATCTATACCATTTAAAATTCCTATTGACTTGTGTTTTACTTCTCTAAAAAGAGATTCTAAACCAAAAGCTTGTGAACTAATTTCATTTAAATAATTAGGCGAAACCGTTGTTACAACCGAAGCACATTTTACAGCCGTCGCCAAAGAATTGATCCTATTATCCCATTCTAAAATGGTCACCTTTGACAAATCAAACTCTGGCAAATAATACAGTTTATCAAAACCAAATTGTCCTTGATATATTGAATTATGAATCGTTATAACCGATGAAACATTTTTTAGCTTAGAATATTTGTTTGAATACAACATCATAAAAGGAATCAACCCAGCATGATGATCATGACAATTTATAATGTCAGGAATAGTATTTCTCGTAATCAACCAGTCTAAAGCAGCTATTTGAAAAGATAAAAATCGCTCAATATCATCTTGATATCCATAGACCTCTTTTCTATCAAACAGTTCAATAATTTCAATTAAATACAATTCAAACCCAAGAATATCATCAGTTTCCTTAAGAACGCTGAAAGGAAAACTAAAATTTCCTAATTTAACATAACCCGAATATACACAATCGAAACTATTTTCTTTTATAAAATTAGTTTCATAACAAGGGAGTACAACCCTTAATAAATGTCCTTCTTTTTTTTGATACTTTGGCACAGCTCCAACAACATCTGCTAATCCACCAACTTTTGCAACCGGATAACACTCAGCTGCGATATGAAATATTTCCATTCAAGAAATTCATTTTTTTCAATAATAACTAATGCAATTAGTAATTTTACTAATTAAATAACTGCAACAATCTTTTCAAGATTTTATAAATATATAATTATTTTGTTTAAAATAATTAGAGTCGTATGTTTTTTCTAAAATTATTAAAAAATAGTTAACATACTAATTAGGAGTAAAAATTATTAATACAATAAAAAAGCACTCTTATTGAGTGCTTTTATTAAAAATTTACAAAAAAAATACTCGATTGATAAAACTATCATTACCGTTTTTACTATAACAGCATTATAATTTACATTCAAGTAATTCACATATAATGATAAAAAAGATTTTATAGCAACATTAAGCGCTACTCTTTTCTATACTTTTTAGTTTCTTCAAAAATATGTTCTAGGATTTTCGCCTCCGTTTCATCAAATTCTACTCCTCTTCTACTCATCACCAATCGTGCTGTTTCAAAAGCTTTCTTAGTAATATAAGTGGTAAATCCTGATGCACCTCCCCACGAAAAACTGGGCACAAAATTCCGAGGAAAACCTGCACCAAAAATATTAGCCGAAACACCCACCACTGTTCCAGTATTAAACATCGTGTTGATTCCGCATTTGCTGTGATCTCCCATCATCAAACCACAAAACTGAAGTCCTGTTTTTTCAAAACCTTCGGTTTCATAGCTCCACAATTTTACTTCTTCGTAATTGTTTTTTAGGTTCGAATTGTTACTGTCTGCACCCACATTACACCACTCGCCTAAAACAGAATTCCCCAAAAAACCATCATGCCCTTTGTTAGAATACCCAAATAGAACGGAATTATTCACTTCGCCTCCTATTTTAGAAAATGGCCCAACAGTGGTAGCTCCATAAACTTTGGTTGCTAACTTAACACCTGCCCCTTCGCACAAAGCAAAAGGCCCACGTATAACCGAACCTTCCATAATTTCAGTATTTTTACCAATGTAAATAGGTCCTATTGATGCATTTAAAGTTACAAATTCTAGCTTTGCACCTTCCTCTATAAAAATATTTTCTGAAGCTATAACATTGACTGATTTAGGGATGGGCTGCGATTTTCTATCAAAAGTTATTAAATCAAAATCCTCTCTAATTGCAACATCATTTTTAGAAAAAATATCCCAAGTATGCTCTAATGTTAAACATTCGTGAGTATAATCAATAATTTCATAGGTATCAAAATTGATTTCTTCTTGGGTGTCATTAGTAAAAAAAGCAATCACTTGATCCCCTTTAAAAATGGCTTGATTTTGTTTTAAATCACAAACCATTTCGACCAAAATTGCATTAGGTAGAAAAGAGGAGTTTATCATCACGTTTTCTTCCATTTCGACCATCGGAAATTTTTCTGATAGATATTCTTCAGTTACCGATGTGGTTGTAGAACCTAAATACAGTTCCCACTTTTGACGAATGGTCAAAATACCAATTAAAATATCAGCCAAAGGTCGGGTAAAAGTAAATGGTAATAAAGCATTTCGAGCTGGCCCGTCAAAAAGAATGTAGTTCATTTTAATATATATTATTTGTTATTTGTAGAGACGTTGCATTGCAACGTCTCAAACGAAACGTCTGAAAATTTAATATTCAAAGTTACAAAGTTTTAAATAGCTATAAAAATAAAAAAAGCTCCACAAATAAGTGGAGCTTTCTATATTTACGACGCTTATAAATATTATTTAGCGTGTTTAGCATATTTAGTTTTAAATTTATCGATACGACCTGCTGTATCAATAAGTTTAGATTTACCTGTATAAAAAGGGTGAGAAGTTCTAGAAATCTCCATTTTTACAACTGGATATTCTACTCCATCAACCGTTATTGTTTCTTTTGTATCTGCAGTAGATTTAGTAATAAAAACATCCTCATTCGACATGTCTTTGAAGGCAACTAATCTGTAATTTTCTGGGTGAATTCCTTTTTTCATCTTTATTTTTTTTAATTTTTCGAGTGTTTTAATTTCGCGGCTTTTTCTTAAATCTGAAAAGGTATAAATGCAACTACTCTTTGTGTTTAAATCTCCTAACTTATTTTGAGGTTGCAAATTTACACTTATTTTTCAATAATCAAATGTTTACATTGCTTTTTTTAATGAGATCCTAAAACATTTTTTATCCCTTTAATATAATGGGAATTATTATATTTGTAGATTAATTTGGAATCAATTAATGGAAAAAAACATATCTCCAGCAAAATCCGCACTCCTATATGGAGTTTTATTTGGGATTATTATGATTTTTGAGTTTGTAATTATGTATGTAATTGGAATGAAATCATTAGTAAATTCAAATATTGGATTGATTGTTAACATTGCTAATTATCTGGTTTTACCTATTCTTTTTATATTTTTGGGATGCCAGAATTATAAAAATAAAATTAATAATGGATTCATTAGTTTAGGAGAAAGTTTAAAAGTAGGAATTTCAACCACCTTTATGGCTGCCTTTATTTACGCTACTTTCAATGTGCTATTCAATATTTTATTTCCTGATTTTATAGATGAAATGATCGCTATATCCAAAGAAGCTATGATTTCAAAAACACCTAATCTTACCCCTGAACAGTTAGAAGAAGGGATTATTATGATGAAAAAATTCATGAATCCATTTATAGTTTTTCCTGTAACACTTGCTATGTATTCCTTTTTTGGATTAATTTATTCTTTAATAATAGGTTCAATTGTGAAAAATGAGAAATCTTAACATACTCTATTAATGAATTTATCTCTAGTCATACCTCTTCTTAACGAAGAAGAATCAATAAAGGAACTTTATACTTGGACGATTTCAATAATGAAATCCAATAACTATTCGTATGAAATTATTTTTATTGACGACGGAAGCTCTGACAGTTCTTGGTCGATTATCGAGTCATTAGCTTTAGAAAATATAAATGTAAGTGGAATTCGTTTTATGCGAAATTTTGGTAAATCACAAGCCTTACATGCTGGTTTTGCAAAAGCCAAAGGTGATGTGATTATTACTATGGATGCCGATTTACAGGACAGTCCCGAAGAAATTCCAGCATTGTACGAAATGATAACTAATCAAAATTTTGACTTAGTTTCTGGATGGAAAAAGAAAAGATATGATTCAGTGGTTGCCAAAAATATTCCTTCTAAATTATTTAATTGGGCAGCCAGAAAAACATCCGGAGTTCAATTAAACGATTTTAATTGCGGGCTGAAAGCTTACAAAAATGTAGTCGTTAAAAACATTGAAGTCTCTGGCGAAATGCACCGATACATTCCAGTTTTGGCGAAAAATGCTGGATTTAATAAAATTGGTGAAAAAATAGTACAACACCAAGCAAGAAAGTATGGGGAAACTAAGTTTGGAATTGATCGTTTTATCAACGGTTTTCTAGATTTAATAACTATTTGGTTTTTGTCAAAATTCGGAAAAAGACCCATGCATTTGTTTGGTGCTTTAGGTTCATTAATGTTCATTATCGGTTTAATATCAGCTGGATTTATAGGTTTTATGAAATTATACAAATTGTATAATGATTTACCTTATGATTTAGTAACTAATAATCCATGGTTTTATATTTCGTTGACCACAATGGTTTTGGGAACACAATTATTTTTGGCTGGGTTTCTTGGAGAAATCATTTTAAGAACCAAAAACAATGAAGAACGATATAAGATTTCTAAGGAAATCAATTAAAGTTTTCACGAGTTGTTATGATGAGAATTTGAAATCACAATTTGTTACCTCAAAATAAAAAAATAGACAATTTTTAAAATATTATAAAAATGGAAATCAAATCAAACATTTTAGAAGCTGTAAACGAATGGTTTACACCAACATTTGACACAATAACGCAAGATGCTGTAAAAGAAATGATGACTTCTTCGCCAAAAGAGCTCGAAGAAAGTTTCTATAAAAATTTAGAATTTGGAACAGGTGGTATGCGAGGTGTTATGGGTGTTGGAAACAATCGAATCAATAAATACACTCTTGGAAAAAGCACACAAGGACTGTCTGATTATTTGAAAATTGCTTTCCCAAACCAACCACTGAAAGCTGTAATTGCTTTTGACTGTCGTCATAACAGTCAATCACTTGCAAAAGTCGTTGCGGATGTATTTTCTGCCAACGGAATCGAAGTATATCTATTTTCAGATTTAAGACCCACTCCCGAATTGTCTTTTGCTTTAAAATATTTAGGTTGCCAGTGTGGAATTGTTTTGACAGCCTCCCACAATCCACCTGAATACAACGGTTACAAAGTATATTGGGAAGATGGCGGACAAATTGTTCCTCCACAAGATGGCAACATCATCAATTCAGTTGAAAAATTAAATTACAACCAAATAAAGTTTGATGCGAACGAAAATATGATTCACTATATTGACGCCGAAATTGATCAAGCTTTCATCAAATCGACTATCGACAACGCTAGTTTTGGAACTTCGCGAGAAGCCAAAGACAATTTTAATATTGTATTTACTTCATTGCACGGTACGTCAATAACCGCAATACCCGGCACTTTTGAACAAGCTGGATATAAAAATGTTCATATTGTTGAAGAACAAAGAGTGCCAAATGGTGACTTTCCAACAGTAAAATCTCCGAATCCAGAAGAGCCAGAAGCATTAGCAATGGCATTAGCATTGGCAGACAAAACCAACGCTGATATTGTTGTTGGAACTGATCCAGATTGCGACAGATTGGGAGTTGCAGTGCGAAATGACGAAGGTAAAATGATTTTGCTAAACGGAAACCAAACCATGATTTTGATGTCTGCCTTTTTGTTGAAAGAATGGAAAAAAGCTGATAAAATCAACGGAAAACAATTTGTGGGTTCAACTATAGTTTCGACTCCAATGATTATGGAATTGGCGACAGCTTATGGTGTGGATTGCAAAGTAGGTTTGACTGGTTTCAAATGGATTGCAAAAATGATTGTTGACTTTCCTGAATTGGAATTCATTGGTGGTGGTGAGGAAAGTTTTGGCTTTATGGTAGGGGATGCTGTTCGAGACAAAGATGCCGTTGCTGCAACATTATTAATTTGCGAATTAGCGGCTCAAGCCAAAGCAAGCGGAAGTTCGATATACAAAGAATTACAACAATTATATGTTGAACACGGTTTTTATAAAGAATCTCTTATTTCTTTAACTAAAAAAGGAATGGATGGTTTAGCCGAAATCAATCAGATGATGGTTACGATGCGTGAAAATCCAGTGAAAGAAATCAACGGACAAAGAGTAGTTATGCTCGAAGATTACAAATCCTCTGTCGCCAAAAATTTATTGACAGGAGAAGAGGAAACCATGAATATGCCAAAAGCAGATGTTTTGATCTATTACACCGAAGACGGTTCTAAAATTTGTGCTAGACCAAGTGGAACAGAGCCAAAAATTAAATTTTATATAAGTGTAAATACCGAACTAGATAGCGTTGATAATTTCACAAAAGTAGAAACAGTTTTAGACACAAAAATCAAAAATATCATTGCTGCAATGCAGTTGAGCTAATGGATAAAAACCTTATAAAACTACTTCCTTACACAAAACCTTACCAATCGCATATTGTTTGGAATGTGATTTATAATATTTTGTATGCCTTGTTCAGCACTATTTCTATGTTGACTCTATTACCAATGATTGAAGTGCTTTTTGGCAAAACCAAAGTCATTAAAAACGAACCAGTTTATTCAGGAATAGGAAATTTAATAGATTACGGAAAAGATTTATTTTACTATCAAATTTCAGAATTATCAAAAGATAGTGGACCGCAATTTGCCTTGTTACTTGTGGTCGTATTAGTTATTTCTACTTTTTTATTAAAAAATTTCTTCAATTATTTAGCTTCCTATCACATTATGCATTTAAAAAATGGCGTGCTGCGTGATTTGCGAAAAAAAATGTTCAACAAAATAATCGACTTGCCTATTTCTTACTATTCCGAAAAAAGAAAAGGAGATGTAATGGCACGAATGCTGGGCGATGTCAACGAAGTACAAAACTCTTTTTTCTCGATTTTAGAATTAGTTGTAAAAGAGCCTTTGACAATCGTTTTTGCCCTAATCACCATGTTTTTTATTAGTGCCAAACTAACATTGTTTGTTTTAATTTTCATCCCAGTTTCGGGCTTAGTTATTTCAAAAATTGGTAAAAATCTAAAGGCAAAATCCCTAAAAGCACAAGGCGAAAGTGGCTTGCTGATTTCTATAGTCGAAGAAAGTTTGGGCGGATTGAAAGTAGTGAAAAGCTACAATGCCGAGACTTCTTTTAAAAACAAGTTCACCAATTCTATCAATCGATTACTGAAACTATCCAACAGCATCGGGAACAAAAATAATTTAGCTTCGCCCCTAAGTGAATTTATGGGAATTACTACCATAGCTGTTTTATTATGGTATGGTGGTAATTTAGTTTTGGTCGAAAAAACCTTGGAAGGTTCAGCCTTTATTATCTATTTAACTTTAGCTTATAACATTTTAACACCAGCAAAAGCTATTTCGAAAGCGTCGTATGCTGTAAAAAATGGTTTGGCGGCAGCCCAAAGAGTTTTTGAAGTGTTGGAAGTAGAAAACAAGATTACTTCTAAAGAAAATGCAATTGTTAAAAACTCATTTGATTCGAAAATTTCGATACGAAACATTAATTTTAAATACGAAGAAGAATCGGTTTTAAAAGATTTTTCACTTGAGGTAAAAAAAGGGCAAACAGTTGCGCTCGTTGGTCAATCGGGAAGTGGAAAAAGTACTATTGCCAATTTATTAACTCGTTTTTATGACGTAAACGAAGGCATGATTGCCATTGATGGAACGGACATAAAGGATATGAATTTGCAATCGCTTCGTGATTTGATGGGACTGGTAACTCAAGACAGTATTTTGTTTAATGATACTATCAAAGCCAATATTGCTTTGGGTAAACCCGATGCAACTGATGACGAAATTATTGAAGCCTTAAAAATCGCCAACGCTTTTGAATTTGTAAAAGAGTTGCCACTCGGAATTGAAACTAATATTGGTGATAGTGGGAACAAACTTTCGGGCGGTCAAAAACAACGGTTGTCCATAGCTCGTGCCGTTTTGAAAAATCCACCGATTATGATTCTAGATGAAGCCACTTCGGCATTGGACACCGAAAGCGAAAAATTTGTACAAGTGGCTCTAGAAAATATGATGCAAAATAGAACTTCGATTGTGATTGCACACCGACTTTCGACCATTCAAAAAGCAGATACCATTGTAGTTATGCAAAAAGGGAAAATTGTAGAACAAGGAAATCATGACCAATTAATTGCACTTAATGGAACGTATAATAAATTGGTAACAATGCAAAGCTTCGAATAAGCCCCCTAACCCCCAAAGGGGGAATCGGTAACATAAAAATAGATTTTTTAATTTTTAATTTTCGATTTTTAATTTAAAAATGTACCTCAACAACCCCAACATAAAACTCCCCGAAGACCCAGATACCATTGTTTGGAAATATTTGGATTTGTCAAAATTCCTTGATTTGTTGCTGTCACAAAAATTATTTATGTCTCGTTCGGACAAATTTGAAGATCAATACGAAGGCACTTTTAGCGAACCCACTTATGGTGAAATAAAAAAAATAGCCGAAAATAATCCTGAGTTTTTACAATTTTACAAATCACACCGCGAAAAAGTAGCTATCAGTAGTTGGCACATCAACGAATATGAATCGTTTGCCATGTGGCAAATTTTTACTCAAAACAGCGAAGGGATTGCGATTCAATCTACTGTAGAACGATTAAAAAATGCGTTACAAGCAGAAATCTATAATGAGCAGTACATTGGCGAAGTTAATTATATTGATTACAAAAAAGAATACATTCCGTTTGACGATTTATTTTTTCCTTTTTTGTTTAAGCGAAAAAGCTTTCAATACGAACGAGAAATCCGAATCATTTCTGATGTTACTCAAAACAACATCAAACTTAACGATGGGTTGAAAATAAACATCGACATCAATCAACTGATTGAAAAAATTTACATTCACCCCAAATCGGAAAACTGGTATAAAAACCTTGTCATTCAGTTAGTAGAACAATTGGGCTTTGATTTCACGATAGAAAAATCGGACTTAGAGAGTGATATTTTGATTTAAATCAAAACCTCATATTCACTTTCAAACTAAAAACCCTAGTAGTCATATAATTCGGGATTCCGTATTGATTTTTGGTAAACGAATCACGAACCCAGGTATTGGTAATCGCATTTTGATTATCAAAAAGATTGAAAATTTCTAGACCAATTGCCAATTCTTTGAACGATTGCAACCATCTTTTTGAAGTTGGGTTTTGGCTATCGATTAAAACTTTAGAAAAACCAATATCCGCTCTTCGATAATCTCGTAGTCTGTTTTGAAACAAATAAGGATCGGCATAGGAGGGCGAACCTCCTGGTAAACCTGTATTATACACTAAATTCAAATACAATTTTACACTCGGAATATTTGGCATATAATCTTGAAACAACAATCCGAATTTTAATCTTTGATCAGTTGGTCTAGCAATAAATCCTTTGTTATCTTGATTTTCTTCAGTTTGTAAATAACCAAAACTAATCCATGATTCGGTGCCTGGAACAAACTCTCCGTTGAGTCTGCAATCAAATCCTTGTGCGTATGCTTTGGCATTATTATTTGCTGCATATCGAATTCGAACATTGTCTAAAGTATAGGTATTTACATCAGACAAGGATTTATAGTACAATTCTGAAACCATTTTAAAAGGACGATTCCATAGCTTGAAATTATAATCGTTGCTCAAAACCACATGAATAGACTGTTGTGCTTTGACATTGGTTTGTACCTTACCATCTTTGTCGCGTAATTCTCTATAAAACGGCGGCTGATGATACAAACCTCCCGAAAGTCGGAAAAACAAATCCTTACTTGAATTAGGTTTCAATGCTAATTGTAGTCTTGGACTCAACGTCATTTGACTTTTGCCAGCAACAGAAGTTTCTTCCTCTACTTGCCATTGATGCATTCTGACACCCGCATTTACCCAAAGTTGGTTACTCCCAAAATTTATTTTCTGATTCCATTGTGCAAAACCCGATAAACGATTAATCGTTACAAAATTAGTCGCTCTTACATTATTATAAGGTAATAACGGTCCTGTAAAAACATCGTACGGTTCATCTTTTTCAGGAAAAGCACCTTCTGGATTAACCGAAAAACCAGAATCGTCTAAAACCTCCCACTCTACTACTCTATCTCGGATTGATTCGCGAGTGTATTTAATTCCCCATTCTAATTGATATTTTTTCCAATCATACAACCCTTTCAATTCAAGATTGAAAATTAAAGCATCTAAAGTATTTCGAGCATGATTTAATTGTCCGCCAATTCCTCTTGAATAAGTTACATCGCCATAGGTTTCTGAACCTAAATTAGTATCGATTTCGCCTAATTCATATTGTGCCAAAATATCAAAATACTCCTGTTCTTGCGTGTGATACAATGAGGTAATCCATTTGTAAGTAGCCACTTCTGAAGCAACGAAAGTAGATTTTAAAGCACCAAAATAGGTTTTATATTTATCCTTTTCTTGACCTTCATAATACACAATTAGGGTTTGTGGCTCTGCGAGCGTTCCAAAATTAGTTTGCCTTGTTAGTGGTTCGTATTGATAATCATTTTGAGAAATATTTCCTAAAAAACTCCATTGCCAGCGAGTCGAAGGATTGAAATTGACATTCGTTTGAACATCTGCAAAAGTGGGCGTGAAATTGGTTTGGGTTTCTTGACTATTTACCAAAAGACTGTTATTTCTATATCGAACACCTGTAATGGCTGACCATTTTTTGTTTTTTGAAACCAAATCAACCGCAACACTTGCTCCTAAAAAACTGGCTTCGGCTACAGCAGCAAATTTTGTAGGTTTGCGATACGTAATATCCAAAACAGACGATAATTTATCGCCATATTTAGCTTGAAAACCGCCAGCCGAGAAATCGATGTTTTGAACCAAATCGGTATTTGTAAAACTCAATCCTTCTTGCTGTCCAGAACGAATCAAAAAAGGACGGTAGACTTCAATTTCGTTTACATACACTAAATTTTCGTCATAATTCCCGCCACGAACTGCGTATTGTGTACTCAATTCGTTGTTTGAATTTACGCCTGGCAACGATTTCAAAATGTTTTCTACACCTGCATTCGCTCCCGGAATTTTTCGAATTATTTCGGGTTCGATAGTGGTGATTCCTTGAACCCTTTTTTTGTTATTTCCAATAATAACAACTTCGCCCATTTGCTCTTCTCTATTGTTCATCACCAAGTTAAATTCATACTCTTCGTTAGGCTTTAAACTAAGTGTAACACTTGCTCTTTTGAAGGTAATATGCGAGAAAAGAAGGGTGTTTTTTTTGTTTGAAGGAACGATAATTCTAAAAAAACCATTCTCATTTGATTGCACTGAAGTACTCCCAGTTGAAACATTTACATTATCTACTGGACGATTGTCACCGTCCAAAATGACTCCTTTAACAATAGCAGTTTGCCCGAAAACGGCTGTGTTTGCTCCAAACAAAAAGAAAACAAGTAATATTTTATGAATCTTCAAAACGGATATATTTATTTTTTTTGACTTCTAAAAAACTGTGTTTCAAAGATAGAAGAATTACCCACATTATCAACTACCTCCACTTTTAAATCATTGGTGCCTTCAGCTACGATTCCGTCATTAAAATGGTGGATTATTTTTTTGGTTTTACTATCATATTCAAACAATATCCAATTTCCGTTTAAATACCCATTATAAGATTTGATGCCCGATTGACTATCGCTAATGGTCAATTGAATAGAATTCGTATTTGTCAACCATTTTCCTTGAATGGGTTTCGCTATCGTAATTTTGGGTGCAATTGTATCCGAAACCAACCCATATTTGCCTAAAGTTTTAACTTTGGTAGTGAAAATTTTGTCTTTTTTATAGGTAAAATTATAACCCAATTTACCACCATCTAACGAAGCAATATATGCTTTTTCTCTTTGAATGTCTGTGAATTTTGTGTCTTCGATAGTAATGGTAAAACTGCTGTGAGCTGGAACTGTATTGTCATGAAGGATTACAATATCATTTATAACCTCAAAATTAAAATTGAAATCCTCATAAAATGTTCCCGCTGGAAAAAAAACGGAACAATTCTCTTTTTCGAAGTTCGTATCGGTTTTTGCCTTTATAAAATATTTTGAAATAACCGATTCTTTGGCAACAATGGTAGACTGAACATCTTGTTTTATCGGAATAGAAACAGTGGTTTTATTCCCAAAAAAGTCCCCAATTTCAATTCGATAAATCGATGATAAATTTGGAACAACAGAAATTACACCATTAGAAGCATCCGATTGAAGAATACTCAAATTAAACCGATTTTTCATAAACAACTTTTGCACCCGCTGCCCTGTTTTTTTATATCTTGGATAATCAATCAACGCATTGATGTAGCGCATTTCGTCAAAAGAATAGGTGTCGAATTGGTACCCAAAACTAGGACTTCCGTTGTAAAAAGAATTCACTTTGTATACTCCATTAGCACTAAACGAAACATCATCAAAATCTGCAGCTTGAATTCCAAAACCAATTTTTCCATTGGCTAATACTTTGTCTGACAAATAAGTGCCATCTTTTTGCAATTTCAAATTAAGCAACAAAGGACGTTGCGATTGATTGACAGTCGTGGAGGCGTCTAAAGGGTACACAAATACTCCAGAAAGAACTGGTTTTTTGGTGTCTTTTAGCATTTTGTCAAAACCAAAAAGTAAAGGATTAATAATATTTTCGGTGATATTATCTCGAAATTCAAAATGCAAATGTGGGCCTTCCGAACCACCTGTGTTTCCAGAAAGTGCGATTATTTGCCCTTTTTTAACTTCTAATTGACCGGGTTTTAAATAGATTTCTAATTCAAATGATTTTTCTTTGTAATGCGAATTTTTTATAAATTCTTCAATCACTCCTACGGTTTTTTGCAAATGCCCATAAACCGAAGTAAAGCCGTTATCATGCGTAATATAAAGTGTTTTTCCGTTTCCAAAAGTGGAGATTTTAATTCTTGAAATATACCCATCGGCAACAGCATAGACATTTAAACCCTCTTTTTGCATGGTTCTAAAATCAAAACCCCCATGAAAATGATTGGGTCGTAATTCTCCAAAATTACCAGACAATTGCATCGGAATATCGAGCGGAGATCGGAAATAATCTTTTGGATATTCTTTTTGTGCCAAAGCCAAAGAACAAAAAAACAAGAAGAGAAGTTTGAAATTCATAACACAGATTTTGGCTAAAGTAAAAATAAAAGTAGTTACTAAAAAACACAAAAACACAACGCGCTGTAAAGCAATAAATTATATATTTTAAAATAAAAAAACGACTAAAAAATTGCATTACTAAAAAGGAATCTTAACTTTGTAAGATTAAGTAATACGTAGGACAAGTTATGAGTGTAATTGCAGAAATAATTGATACTCTTGAAAATAAGATTGAAAAACTTTTTTTTAAAATTAATAGTTTAGAAAAAAACAATCAAGATTTGAAAATAGAACTATCAAATGCTGTAAAAACGATAGAAATTCAATCTAAACAGATGGATGAATTAAAATCGAAATACGAAACACTCAAAATGACTAACGGATTATTAGGTAGTGACGAAAATAAAAGAGAGACAAAGCTTAAAATAAATTCATTGATTCGTGAAATTGATTACTGTATAGCACAACTATCAGATTAATAAAAAATTATGGACGAAAAGCTTAAAATTAAAATATCAATTGCTGACCGAGTGTACCCGCTAACCGTGGATATGTCTCAAGAAGAAGGACTTAGAAGTGCTTCTAAGAAAATTGATGTGATGATAAAGCAATTTGAAGAAAATTATGCCGTTCGTGATAAGCAAGATGTACTAGCTATGTGTGCTTTGCAATTTGCATCACAATCAGAACAAAAACAAATTGATAACGCCATTAATGGTGATGAAACTATTGAAAGAATTAATAAAATCAATAGCCGATTAGATCAATATCTCGATAATGAAACACGTTCTTAAAAATAACTAAAGTTACTGCCTACATTAGTTCAAATTTGGTAAACTCAACACTAACAATTTAGAATGAGCAAATCATCGTTACTATAGCAAGCCAATTCAGTTTGGAAGCTTGAACAACGAGTTAGCTCAAAACTTGTATTTCAGAGTTTATACAAGCAAACTAACGTAGGCTTTTTTTATATATAAATACAACTAAACATGGACAACATTTTATTAATACTAATTTCAGGAATTGGTGGAATTGCAGGAGGTTTTGGTATAGCCAAAATAATTGAAAAAAGCAATATTTCTAATTTGATTAAAAACGCAAAAAAAGAAGCATCTTCTATATTGAAAGATGCTAATTTAGAGGCTGAGAATATCAAAAAAGACAAAATTCTTCAAGCAAAAGAGCGATTTATTGAATTGAAATCAGAACACGAACAAGTGATTTTGTCTCGAGATCAAAAAATGGCCGAGGTAGAAAAAAGAGTTAGAGACAAAGAATCGCAAGTTTCCAATGAATTATCAAAAGCTAAAAAAGTAAATGATGAATTTGAAGCAAAAACAACTGAATTTAATTCAAAAATTGAAATTTTAGAAAAGAAACAAATTGAGGTCGAAAAACTACATAAAAGTCAATTGCAACAGCTTGAAGTTATTTCTGGACTTTCTACTGAAGATGCTAAAAATCAATTAATTGAAGGCTTAAAAGCAGAAGCCAAAATGGAAGCTATGTCGCATATTCAAGACACCATTGAAGAAGCTAAATTAACTGCACAACAAGAAGCTAAAAAAATAATCATTAACACTATTCAGCGAGTAGGAACCGAAGAAGCGGTAGAAAACTGCGTTTCTGTTTTCAACATAGAATCGGATGATGTCAAAGGTCGAATTATTGGTCGTGAAGGTAGAAACATTAGAGCTTTAGAAGCTGCAACTGGTGTTGAAATCATTGTAGATGACACTCCAGAAGCTATCATTCTTTCGTGTTTTGATCCGGTTCGTAGAGAAATTGCTCGTTTGTCTTTGCATAAATTGGTAACCGACGGAAGAATACACCCAGCAAGAATCGAAGAAGTAGTAGCAAAAACTACCAAACAAATTGATGATGAAATTATTGAAGTAGGAAAAAGAACCGTTATCGATTTGGGTATTCATGGTTTGCATCCAGAATTGATAAAAGTAGTAGGAAGAATGAAATATCGTTCTTCTTATGGGCAAAATTTGCTGCAACACTCTCGCGAAGTTTCAAAATTGTGTGGTATCATGGCAGCTGAATTAGGATTGAATGTAAAACTGGCTAAAAGAGCTGGATTATTACACGATATTGGTAAAGTTCCAGACGCAGAAAGCGATTTACCACACGCATTATTAGGTATGCAATGGGCAGAAAAATATGGTGAGAAAGAAGAGGTTTGCAACGCTATTGGAGCTCACCACGACGAGATTGAAATGAAATCACTATTGTCGCCAATAATACAAGTTTGTGATGCCATTTCTGGTGCTAGACCAGGTGCTAGAAGACAAGTGTTGGATTCATATATTCAACGTTTAAAAGATTTAGAAGAAGTGGCTTATGGATTTAAAGGCGTTAAAAATGCCTATGCTATTCAAGCGGGTAGAGAATTGCGTGTGATTGTAGAAAGCGAAAAAGTATCTGATGATAATGCCGTTACTTTGTCATTTGAAATATCACAAAAAATTCAAACTGAGATGACCTATCCTGGGCAAGTAAAAGTGACAGTAATTCGGGAAACCAGAGCCGTAAATATTGCGAAATAAGAATTTATAATTAATTCTCAAAATAGTAAAAACCGCCTGAGAATTTATCAATTCTCAGGCAGTTATTTTTAATCCCAACATTCCATCAAGAGTAAATCACCTTTGATGTGTTCTATACTCACTATTCCATCCGAAACAACATGATTGCTACTTCCTGTTCGATATCCGATTGTTAAATCTTCATTTTGTAATGGATAAAATAAATTTTGAGTAGAAATTCCAGAAACATTTCCAACCGGAATTAATGAAATAATGGTATTTGCAACATACCATTTCTCAAATTTTTTAGGCAATAAAAACACCCTAGAATGATCATCTAAAATAACAACCTTTAATAAATCTCTGTATTTAGAAATTGTAGTCAAATTTGTAATCGTATGATCGGCTCGTTTTCCAGTAGCCCAAACCACATTGACCATTGGAATATTTCGCTCAATAAGATAATCAAATGCTTTTTCTAAATCGGTTTTATTCTGATCTGGAGTATGAACAATTTCTATGGGAAATTGTTTTTCTTTATAAAAATTGGCATCAAAACCACGATCGAAATCGCCTAAAAGCACATCTACTTTGATGCCTAATTCTAAAACTCTATCAATGGCTGAGTCAAGCACAATGACCAAAGGCGACCATTCGAGTAATTGTCCCAATAATTCTTGACTACAACAAGCACCGTTAGCTATAATTAAAGCTGGTTCTTGATCATCGCGAACAATATGGTGTGAGGACATGAGATTGTAGATTTCAGATTGTACAATTTAAATTGAAAATTTCAATTTTGTAAATTTAAACATAAATTATTCTACAACATAATTTCGATAATCCGTTTCAGATAAATTAAAATACCCAAAGGCAAAATTTTTAAAATTGGTTTGATTTACAATATTCCCACGAACTGATGCTGGAGCAGTAGCAAATGGACCTCCGCTGGTACTTCCTGCGACTGCAGTTAACTTTCTCATATATTCGAAATAGCGTTTTGAAATTCCAAACAAGGTAATGTCTAAATTATCTCCTGATTCTAATTCTTCGTTGATATATAACCCAAAATTTTCATTCCCTTGCGTAAAACTATCATCAAAAATATCATAAGACGGGATGGCTAAAGCGCTAGATTTAAATTTAAACATATAATAATTATCTTCATTTACTGGATCATCGAAAAATGATTTAATTTCTATTTCTTCACCCGTAAATCCACCGTCATTTTTTTGAATGGTAGTTTTAATCGTTGGTACACTTTTTAATGTTTCGGTAGCCGTATAGGTTTGTCCGTTTAACTTGATAGTTAACACATATTCTTGGTCGATAACTGGATCAAAATTAGAGCATTTATATTCGCCCGTGTTAGGTGTTTCAATAAAATTAAAAACGGTATTTCCAGCGGTTGTAACAGTAACATCAGCTCCAGAAACGGTTGGAATTACTTCATCAAAATAGCCTGTAGTGGTTGTTAATCTCACTTTTTGTTCGTTTCCTGAAGTGCCTTTTTTCCATTGAATGGAAGCAAAAACAACCAGTTTTGGAGAAGCTGTTTCTAAATCTACTTCTATTACATCTTCGCAACTTGAAGCTAAAATAGTGAGTATAAAAAGGGTTATGATTTTATATAGTTTCATATGTTTTGTTTAATGTTTTTTATTGGTCATATGTAATTCGCATTTAATTATTTGTTTTTTGCGACAAATATTCAGTTATGCTCATTTCATCTGAATTAAAATTTAAAGTTATAACTAATTCCGGGTACTATACCAAATATGGATAATCGAATCGCTTCATTCGAACCTGAAATTTCATTTTGTCGAAACGAAATAGAAGCTGCATTTTTTCGACCATACAAATTATAAATACTAAACACCCATTCCCCTTTCCAATTTTTCTTTTTAGTTGATTTTGGAGTATAGGTAGCCGAAACATCTAAATGATGATAGGCGGGCAAAGAACTTCCATTTCGAAGTCCAAAACTTGGGATTGTTATTCCTGAACCAGGAATTATTGCGCCAGTTTCATCAGTCACTCCTCCATATTCATATTGTTCATTCGGAAGCGTAACAGGTTGTCCAGATTGTAATACAAAATTGGCCCCAAAATTCCATTTTTTACTATAATCATAGGTGCTCGTGATGGATAAATTATGCAATTTATCATAGCCTGAACGATACCAATTCCCTTCGTTAATTCCTGTTTCTGTAGCATTTCTGCCTGGTGTTTGCTGTTCAGATCGAGACAAAGTATAAGCTAACCAACCGCTCAATTTTCCAGTGTTTTTTCGCAATAAAACTTCCAATCCATAAGAACGCATTTGACCATTGAGAACGATTTGTTCAATGGCTTCATTCGCTATCAAATCGGCACCATCAATGTAATCAATACGGTTTTTTGTCTTTTTGTAAAAAGATTCAATTTCTAATGAATAATTGTTATCATTAAAATTTTTGAAATAACCCACCGCAACTTGATCGGCGATTTGGGGTTGAATATAATTGTCGCTTGGTGTCCAAACATCCAAAGGAGTTGGAGAAGCCGTATTGGTAATTAATTGCAAATATTGTGTCATTCGATTGTAACTCAATTTCACCGATTGATTTTCGTTAAATTGATACGAAGCAGCGAATCTTGGTTCTAAATTATTAAAACTTTCGATGACTTTGTTACTGCCATAGAATTGGGTACTAATTGGCTCTCCTTTTTCGTAAATCTGTAAATCTGAATTAAATACTACTGCTTGATTATTAGCGTACAAATTTACAGTAGAACTCCCTAATCTATAAAACAAGCTATACCGCAAGCCATAGGAAAGAGATAATTTTTGGGATACTTTTTGCTCTGCATCAATATAAAATGAAGGTTCAAAAGCATATTTTTTATCTAATTCATCATAAAGAATACCAGAAGTAGAATTCGAAGGCTCAATAATTCCGGGGTTAAAATCATAATAAATACCGCTAAGACCATAATTTAATTTCATTTTATCGCTAATATAATTCTTGAAATCATATTTGATGTTGTAATTTTTAATACCTGAATTCCAAAGAAAACCGATTAAATCCAGGTCTAAACCATAATAATAATCACTATAAATCAAGGATAAATTAGAAAACAACTTGTCCGAAAATAAATGATTCCAACGCAAGTTGAGAGTAGTATTTCCATATGTGTTAACAAAACTTTCGTTGAGACTAAATACATCACGACCAAAATAACCCGAAAGAAATAAATTATTGTTTGGATTGAGTTTGTAGTTGATTTTGGTATTCAAATCATAAAAATAAGCCGAATTAGGATTGTCGGCTAATATTAAAAACAAATGCGCATACGATCCACGTCCACCAAAAAGATAAGATCCTTTTCCTTTTACAATCGGACCTTCTACTAATAACCTGCTAGTTACTAACCCAATTCCACCGCTAACGCCAAAATCATTACTATTCCCGTCTTTTTGATAAATATCTAAAACAGAAGAAGCCCGACCGCCAAAGCGAGCTGGAATTCCGCCTTTATACAATTTTAAATCTTTGACAACATCAGGATTAAAAACCGAGAAAAAACCAAAAACATGCGAAGAATTAAAGATGGTGGCTTCGTCTAACAAAATTAAATTTTGGTCGGCTCCACCCCCACGAACATTAAACCCAGATTGCCCTTCACCTGCATTGGTAACGCCAGGCAAAGTTAAAATAGCTTTTAACACATCAGTTTCGCCTAATACTGCTGGGATTTTTTTGATAGATGCTCCAGAAAGTTTATTCACACTCATTTCAGGTTTTCGAATGTTCGTTGACTTTTTGTCATTGGTAACAATCACTTCTTCTAATTGTGTACCGTCTTCAATTAACGAAAAATCTAATTTTTTGGTTCTGTCCAATTCTACTGTTTCAGAAATGGTTTTGAAACCCAAATAAGAAATTTTGAGAGTATAATTCCCTTTCGGAATCGTAATCGAATAAAATCCGTATTCGTTAGTTGTAGTTCCTGTTTTTAATTCGGGAATATAAATTGTAGCACCTATTAAAGTTTCGTTGTTGGTACTATCCGAAATAGTCCCACTCAAGGTTAACTTTTGTTTTAGTTGAGTGCTAGAATTATTTTCTTGAGAGAAAACTAAGGCAGAAACAATCAAAAAAGAAAGTGTAAAAGCCTGTTTAAATGTTAATTTCATACTTATTATTTAGTTTGGCAAAATAGACGAATTTAATAAACATTTGTTACATAACGGATGTTAACCTTTGGTTAAAATAGTACACAAAAAAAGACAACCTTTGGTAGTTGCCTTTTTCTTATGACTATTTTTAAAATTATTTATGCAATTTTTTCCAATATCGAATTGAATGTTTCACTCGGACGCATAGCTTTACTCGTTAATGCTGGATTGGGTTGAAAATGACCTCCAATTTTTTGAGCTGCTCCTTGTGCTCCAATTAATTCCGAATTAATTTTGGCAACATTTTGAGTTAATTCAGCAATAATTGGAGTAAATATTGCTTTCAAACTAGCGTCTTTAGTTTGTGCTGCCAAGGCTTCTGCCCAATACATCGCTAAATAAAAGTGCGAACCTCGATTGTCAATTTCTCCAATTTTACGAGCTGGAGATTTATCGTTTGCCAAGAATTTTTCGGTAGCTGCATCTAATGTTTCTGCTAAAATCAGGGCTTTTGAATTTTTCAACGTTTGACCTAAATGTTCTAATGAAGCTCCCAAAGCTAAAAATTCTCCCAGCGAATCCCAACGCAAATAGCCTTCTTCAGAAAACTGCTCTACGTGTTTGGGTGCAGAACCTCCAGCTCCAGTTTCAAACAAACCACCACCATTCATCAAAGGAACAATAGACAACATTTTGGCCGAGGTTCCTACTTCCAAAATCGGAAATAAATCAGTTAAATAATCACGCAACACATTTCCAGTTACCGAAATAGTATCCAATCCTTGAATAATTCTTTCTAAAGTAAAATTGGTTGCATCCACAGGCGAAAGAATACTAATATTCAAAGCTGTAGTATCGTATTCCTTTAAATAAGTAGTTACTTTTTTGATAATTTCTCTATCATGTGCTCTATTTCCGTCCAACCAAAATACGGCTGGCGTATTCGACAAACGGGCTCTGTTTACGGCTAGTTTTACCCAGTCTTGAACAGGAGCATCTTTCGTTTGACACATTCTAAATATATCATTTTCCTCAACAGTTTGTTCCATTAAAACAGTTCCATTCGAATCGATAGCGCGAACTACACCATCGGCTTTTATTTGAAAAGTTTTGTCATGTGAACCGTATTCTTCTGCTTTTTGAGCCATTAAACCAACGTTTGGAACGCTTCCCATTGTTTTTGGATCAAAAGCACCATTCTTTTTACAGAAATCTAAAGTAGCTGTATAAACTCCCTCGTAACAACGATCTGGAATAACTGCAAAAGTATCTTGCAATTTTCCTGATTTATTATACATTTTGCCCGAAGTACGAATCATAGCGGGCATCGAAGCATCTACAATCACATCCGAAGGAACATGAAGATTGGTAATTCCTTTATCTGAATTAACCATTGCCAATGCTGGTCCGTTCTCGATAGCAGCGTTTATGGCTTCTTCAACTTCAGATTCTAAAGGGTTTCCTTTAATTTTTGCATACACATCGCCCAAACCGTTTCGGGTATCAATGTTTAACTCTTCGAACAAAGTAGCATATTTTTCAAAAACCGAAGCAAAATACACTTCTACGATAGCTCCAAAAATAATGGGGTCTGAGACTTTCATCATGGTTGCTTTAAGGTGAACTGAAAGCAACACATTTTTTTCTCTAGCTTCAATAATTGTTTTGGATATGAAACTTTTCAATGCATTGATATTCATTACTGAACTGTCTATAATTTCACCTATTTTCAAAGGAGTGGTTTCTTTTAAAACAGTAACCGAACCATCAGTTGCAGTAAATTCGATTTTCATATTGGTAGCCTCCGAAATAGTCATTGATTTTTCACTTCCGTAAAAATCGCCGCTTTCCATCGAAGCTACTTTTGTTTTAGAGTCTGACTCCCAAGCTCCCATAGAATGCGGGTTGGCTTTGGCATAATTTTTAACCGCTTTCGGCGCTCTACGATCGGAATTCCCTTCACGTAAAACAGGATTCACTGCCGAACCCAATATTTTGGAATACTGAGCTTTTACAGCAATTTCTTCTTCATTTGCTGGTTCTTCTGGAAAATTGGGTACGGCATAGCCATGCGATTGTAATTCGGCAATAGCTGCTTTTAATTGTGGTACTGATGCCGAAACATTTGGCAACTTTATAATATTGGCTTCAGGTGTAGTAGCTAATTTTCCTAATTCCGATAAGGCATCGTTTACTTTTTGCTCTTCCTTTAAATACGTAGGGAAGTTGGCTAGAATTCTACCCGCAAGAGAAATATCTCTTGTTTCAATTTCTATATCGGATGTAGCAGTAAATGCTTGCACAATTGGCAAAAAAGAATAAGTAGCTAACAAAGGAGCTTCGTCTGTAAGGGTATAAAAAATGGTTGATTTATTTGACATTGTCTGAAAATTATAGTGTAATTTATTTTTGGGTTACAAATGTAATAAAAACGATTTCGTATTTTAAGATTTGTTTAAGATTATGTTTGTCATCTATTCTATTATTGTTAAATTATGATTAATTGATTTTTATAAAATGAATTATTAAAAATAGCTACTTCTTTTTTTTGAAATTAGCCTAAATAAAAAAGTCCCAACATTGTTGAGACTTTAATTTGATATAAATCAAAAAGAAAATTATCTTCTTTTATCTTTAATTTTAGCTTTTTTACCTGTAAGTTCTCTAAAGTAGAAAATTCTAGCTCTACGAACAGCACCTTTTTTGTTAATTTCAATTTTTTGTAATGCAGGAAGATTTACAGGAAAGATACGTTCTACTCCAATTGCTCCTGACATTTTACGGATAGTGAAAGTTTCTGTATTTCCAGAACCTCTTCTTTGAATTACTACTCCTTTAAAAAACTGTGTTCTTGTTTTTTCACCCTCTTTAATTTCGTAGAAAACAGTAATGGTGTCTCCTGCTCCGAAAACTGGGAAATCATTTTTTTTAACTAATTCGTCTTGAACGAATTTTAATAAATCTGCCATGATATTTTTTAATTATGGTTTAATAAAAGAGCAACATTCACGGATTTCGCCAGAGGTTGGTCTAATGTGGGCGCAAAAGTAATAAAAAAGTTTAAAAAAAGTTTAAAAGTTTGAAAAAAGTTTAAGATTGTTATTGCCTTAAACATTTCAAACCTATTTAAACTACTCTTCGAGCAAATCGGGTCGTCGATTTTTGGTATGTTCATACGCCATATCTTCACGCCATTTATCAATCTTGGCAAAGTTTCCACTGATTAAAACTTCTGGCACTTTCCATCCTTTATAATCTGCTGGTCTAGTATAAATAGGGCCAGACAATAATCCGTCCTGAAAACTATCCGTTAATGCAGAGGTTTCATCGCTTAAAACGCCAGGAATCAATCGGATTAAAGCATCGCACAATACTAAAGCACCTAGCTCTCCACCAGACAAAACATAATCACCAATTGATATTTCTTTGGTAATAAAATGATCTCGAACGCGTTGATCTACACCTTTATAATGTCCGCACAGAATGATAATGTTTTCATACATCGACATTGAGTTTGCCATTTTCTGATTAAGGGTTTCACCATCAGGAGACATATAAATGATTTCATTATAATTTCTTTGAGATTTTAGATACGATATACAATCATCAATTGGCTGAATATTCATGACCATTCCCGCACCACCACCATAAGGATAGTCGTCTACAGATTTTTGTTTGTTTGTGGTGTAATCTCTTAAATTATGAAAATACACTTCTACAATTCCCTTGTCAATTGCGCGCTTCATCATGGAAGCCTCAAAAGGACTTTTTAGCAATTCTGGCAAAACAGTTATGATATCAATTCGCATAAAATATTTTATAGTTTCCAAATGTACAATGTTTTTTTAAGAGCATTAAATTTTGTTCACTTGGTAAATAAAATGTAAATATTTGGAAAATAGAAAGTAAAATTATTGAAAATGAATAAGGTAGAAAGTATTTGATAAACAGACATCTTTTATTTTTTTGCTGTACATTGAATATATATTCTTATTTTTGGTCAAATTTTTTAAATTCGAATATGAAAAAAGTATTTTTAGCATCTGTAATCGTTTTATTTTTAGGCTGTTCTAAAGAAAATCCTCCTGCAACTTCATCGGGTCTAACCGATTTAGACGGAAACACCTACACAGCTATAACCATCGGAAAACAAACTTGGTACAAAGAAAATCTTTCTGTTTCAAAATACAGTGATGGAACAGAAATCCCACAAGTAAATGAGCCTTCAGAATGGGCAACTTTAGCAACAGGTGCTTGGTGCTATTATGATGACGATTCAAGTTCTAATGAGCAATATGGAAAATTGTATAACTGGTATGCAGTGGCAGGAATTTTTGATGGTCCATCACTCAACAATGCTTCCTTGAGAAAAAAATTAGCCCCTCAAGGACATCATATCCCATCTGATTCCGAGTGGACTGCAATGTCAAATGATTTAGGATTAAATGCTGGAGGTAAATTAAAACAAGAAGGAACGGATTATTGGTATGACACAAATGATGACGTTACAAACAGTTCTGGTTTTAATGGACTCCCTGGAGGAATTTGCATTGATAATGGTAGTTTTCACCTATTAGGATATCACGGATACTGGTGGACTTCTACTACCTCGTCAAATGATCCCGAAACTGCTTTAAACAGAAGTTTAAACTATAATTCAAATATTCTATGTAAAAGTTATGATAGTAAGAATTATGGATTCTCTGTTCGCTTTATCAAAGATTAATAAACAAACCCAATCTAACAATTCAATTCTTTTTTTAAGTTGACAATATTATGAAAGCAATACTATTAAATATAATTCTATTTTTAATTTTCTCGGTAAAAGTATTTTCTCAAAACCCTATAATTGAAAATATAAATATTTGTACCACTGTTGGGTCTTCGTCAACCGTTGAAGTATTGAACCCAGCGATTGGTTCAACTTATTCTTGGGAGATGAAAATACCCAATCAACAAAATTGGATTCCAATTACAGCTCTAAATGCAGGTGTTGAACATGAAGATTACACAACTTCAGCTTTAACAATAAATAAATCTGCCTCATTACCTATTTCTTCAACACGATACAGAGTGGTTGCTACAAACAGTTCTGGAAGTTTAATTTCTAACGAAGTAGTTTTAACAGTAAATCCATTATCAATTGCTGCTAAAACTATTTTTGGGGCCTCACCCGTTTGTAGCGAAGGCAACAAACTACTCAATTGCTCTACCGATTATGTGGGTGTTATTCAATGGCAATTATCAACTATTTCTAACAGCTCGGATTTTGAAGATATTAGTAAGGCAAACGGAATAACTTACCAAGCAACCAACATTCAAGATACTGCTTGGTATAGAGTTATGAATACTAGCGGAGCATGTCCACCAGCCTTTAGTGAACCTGTGCAAATAATAGTAAATGCAAAACCGACAGCAGGAAATATAGAAGGCGGGGAGATTGATGTTTGTAAAGTAGGAAATGTTACAGATTTGTATCTATATAATTCTCAAGGAAGTATTCTTTGGCAAAAATCTTTGAATAGTGAAGGTCCCTATAGCAATATAAATGGAGCAACTTCTCAAATATACAGAGCTTCATTATTAACTACCACAACTTATTTCAGAATTGCTGTTTCTAATGGAGTTTGTCCTACCGAATATTCTGAACCTACTTATATTAATGTAGATGCGGAATCTGTAGCTAAATCTATAACTGGAATTTCACAAGTTTGTGCCGGTAATAGCATTTCTCTTAACTATGGAGCAGGTTCAGTTGGAGATATTCAATGGCAAACTTCCAATACTTCTGCATTCACAGATTTTATTGACGAAACAGACAAAACTGGCTTAACTTTCAGTATGAATGACATTCAAGAAACAACTTGGTTTAGAGTTTTAAATACTAATGGAGAATGTGGTCCTGCATACAGCCCTGTATTTCAAGTAGTAGTTAATCAAGTACCCGAATCTGGATTATTAGACATCGAGGAGGTAACCGTTTGTAAAACGTCAAACTCAACTCTCATAAATTTATATGATTCTTCAGGAACAATTCAATGGCAAAGAGCGCCTGACCTTTCAGGAACAGCGGGAACTTTTGTAAATATTTCATCAGGCGCAACCAAGAATTTCTATATGGCAGCATCATTAACAGAAACTACTCATTTTAGAGCCATACTTTCCAGTGGAGTTTGCCCTTCCATAATTTCAGGAACTGTGAAAATTACAGTCGATCAACCAGCTGTTTTTAAATCAATTTTAGGAGCTAGCCCAGTTTGTTTTGGAGGTAGCAAAGTACTTGCGTATCAATCAGGTTCATTTGGCGAAATTCAATGGCAATCATCCACAACTTCTGCATCTGATGACTTTTATGATATTGGAGGTGAAAATTCTGAAATTTTTACAGCCTATGATTTACAGGAAACTACCTGGTTTAGGGCATCAAATACAAATGGAGTTTGTCCTACTTTGTATAGTCCAGCAATAAAAATTTTAGTAAATCCTTTGCCCGTTGCAGGGTCTATAGTTAATGGAAACGAACTAATATCAAATAATTTAAATAGCACAGAATTAACGCTAATTAATTACAAAGGAAGCATACAATGGCAAAAGTCCGAATCAATATCAGGTAATTTTATTGATATTCCTAACGCAACAACCTCTGTTTTTCAAACTTCTGAATTAAAAGACGCTAACTATGTTAGAACGGTAGTTTCAAGTGGTAATTGTTCGAAGATCGCATCTGAACCTTTTAAAATAAACCTGAATTCGGATTTTGATGTTACACTATTCCCGAATCCATTTAATGATGAATTCAACATCAATTTAGAGTCTACAAGTCTTGAACCTATTGAGTTAGAAGTGTACGATTTATTAGGCAGAAAAATAAATAGTCAAATTATCAAACCAAGCGAAATCAACACCAAAAAGAATGGAAATAATTTCCTTCCTGGATTATATACTTTAAATATAAAGCAAGGAAAACAAAACAAATCTATTAAGATAATAAAGAAATAACTTTTTAGATTATTATCTTTATTATCTATTTAAAAACCTACTTTTTTTAAAAGTAAAATTTAAATGAGATATTTTTTCACAATCTTACTATTGCATTTATATTCGTGGTCTAATGCACAAATTACGTATTCTAAATTACCTTTAGATTTACAAATAGTTGCTAGGGACAAAACGAGTAATTTAGGTATTGTAAATATTGAGGGAGTTGTAGAAATCTCCAGCGGCTATGAATCTCTGAGGGTTGAAACCTATCGAAATAATGTATTGTTAAATAACAATGATAAAACTTTAGAATACACAGATTCTAAAGCTAACTTCGCTTATACTATTTCAATTCCGGCAGAATTAGCAAATTACACCTTTAAAATTTACGGTTTTAAACCATCAGTTGCTATTTATGAATTAAACAAAACAATATCAAATATTGTTGCAGGAGATGCAATAATCATTCAGGGCCAGTCTAATGCTGTAGCATCAATAAGAAACGGAAGTGCCAATTCTAATAAAAGTGATTTTATTAGAGTATATGCAAATGGTATTGCTAATGTTGATGCACTTTTATCAAATGATGCTTGGTACTTGGCTGATGGAGATGTAAATACAAATACTAATGGTAATGCTGGACAATGGGGTTTAAAATTAGCTAGATTGTTATCTGATAATTTAAATATTCCAATTGCTGTCTTCAACGGTGCACATAATGGACAAGGCATTTCATTTTTTAAAGCAACGAAGGATTATAAAACATCTTTATCTTCAAATTACGGAAGATTATATTACAGATTGAATAAAACTGGACTTATAAACAGTGTAAGAAGTGTTTTCTGGTCACAAGGCGAAGCAAATTCAGGAAGCAATTTTAATTCTATTTCTAGTTATAAAAACAACTTTAAAATTATTGAAAATTCATGGTTAGTCGATTACCCTAACCTTGAAAAAATCTATATTTTTCAAACAAAAGACTGTGCCTGCAATACCACTCCTGAAGGCTTAATGAATATTAAAGAAGCTCAAAGACAACTGGCTGTTGAAGACGATAAAATAAGTATCATGCCAACAACATCCTTGTTACTTCATACAGATATTTGTCATTTTCCTTTCAAGAATGGGTATGAGACTTTTGCGACTAGGGTACATAAATTAGTTCTTCAAGATGTTTATGGAAAATCATATAGTGAAGAAATTAAAGCACCAACGATAAAAAGTATCGAATTTACTGAACCAAATACCTTAACACTCGAGACAGATGCTTTAGAACTTAAATTTTCATCTACAGATCAGGCTACAATGCTTACCAGACTTAAACAAGATTTTGAACTCAGAAATGCTCAAAATGCAACGATAGAAAGTGTGAATTTAGCAGGAAATAAGATTCTATTTACACTGTCAGGAAATCCTGGTTCAATTGCTAATGTTTCGTTTGTAGGATATTATTCAAATATTGGATATACAATTACTAATTCATCTAATTTAGAGTTGGTCAGTTTTCGAAATTTTCCCATTAAAAACTTATCGTTGAATGATGGTGACAGCTCAAATTATCCCTTAATAGAAGATGCTCACATTTGTACTATATTTGGTTCAACTACATCCATACCAGTACTTTCTCCTAATATTAATGCATCCTACAAATGGTTTTATAAAACTTTGAATAACGAATGGAAAGAAATAACAAGTTCAACTGCAAGTACTGTTTATTCAAATTACAATTCACCCATTTTAGAAATAAAAAAATCTTCTGTTTTACCAATTTCTGGTACTACATACAAAGTAATTGCTACTATTGATTTATTAGGTGAATTTGCTTCCAACGAAGCTACTTTACTATTTGACACAGCCCCTGTTTCAAAATTAATAACAGCAAATTCAGCAATTTGTGAAGGCGAAAGTTCAAATTTAATATATGATATTGACTCCATAGGAACCATTCAATGGCAATATTCAACTACTTCAAGTCAAGAGGACTTTATAGATCTTTATGATGAAAATGGGTTGTCTTACACAATAAGCAACTTACCACAAACTACTTGGTTTAGAGTAATGAACTCCAATGGCGTTTGTACAAATGATTACAGTCCAGCTGTTCAAATTAAAGTTGACTCTAAAGCATTTTCGGGAATTATTTCAGGAGGAAATATAAGTGTTTGTAAAACTACTAACTCGACTGTTTTGATCTTAAATAATTACGTTGGAAAAATCCAATGGCAAAAAGCAACAACTTTAACCGGCGTTTATTCTAATGTAACCAATGCCACTTCTGAAATATATACCGCCTCAGGATTAACCTCTACAACTTATTACAGAGCTATTTTGTCGAGTGGAATTTGTTCACCACAAACTACAGAACCTGTAGCAATAATAGTTGAATCATCGGCTGTTTACAAAACAATAACCGGAGCTTCACCAATTTGTATCGGAAATAGTAAAACTT
Organism: Flavobacterium psychrophilum; assembly: GCA_945861915.1. Lineage (GTDB taxonomy): Bacteria > Bacteroidota > Bacteroidia > Flavobacteriales > Flavobacteriaceae > Flavobacterium > Flavobacterium psychrophilum_E. Next base: position 43,756 of record CAMAWK010000001.1, read on the forward strand.
TAAGTTATGGTATGGGTTCTGTAGGAACTATTCAATGGCAATATTCAACGCAATCAGGTACATCTGGATTTTTTGATATTATTGACGAAAATTCACTGACTTATACAATAACCAATTTACAACAAGCTACTTGGTTTAGAGTTAAAAATTATATTGGAACTTGTTCGACTGTTTTTTCTCCAGCAGTACAAGTTTTAGTGTATCCCAAACCAATTTCAGGATATATCACAGGAGGAAATAAAAATGTGTGCAAAACATCTAACTCCACCATTTTAAATTTGAACAACTCTTTTGGAACAATTCAATGGCAAAGATCTACAACAGAATCAGGTGTTTATTCGAATATTACCTCCGCTACTTCAACTTCATTTACTGCTTCAGGATTAACAAACACAACCTATTACAGAGCCGTTTTGTCGGGTAATTTTTGCGTTTCACAAATTACAGAGCCTACAGTAATAGTCGTCGATGATGTTTCAGTTGCTAAAACAATACTAGGAGCTTCTGCAGTTTGTGCTGGAGATAGTAAAACATTGAATTATGAAACTGGTTCAATAGGCTCAATCCAATGGGAATATTCAAACACTTCAAATTCTAGCAATTTTTTAGAAATTAACGACCAAAAAGGAATTACCTATACAGCAACTAATTTGCAACAAAACACTTGGTATAGAGTAAAAAACACCAATGGAACATGTCCTTCAGTCCATAGTCCAGCGATTCAATTAACAGTTATTCAAAAACCAATTGCTGGCTACATAACTGGGGGTGATCTCAGCGTTTGCAATACCTCTAACTCAACAGCTTTAAAATTACTAAATTTTGTTGGGGAAATTCAATGGCAAAAAGCATCATCATTTTCGGGTACTTATTCAAACATTTTTGCTGCTACATCAAATTCATTTACTGCTACAAACTTGACCTCAACTACATTCTATAGAGCCAAATTATCCAATGGAACTTGCACTCCCGTTTTCACGGAACCCGTAGCTATTAACATTTCAATTAATGCCGAGTCAAAAACTATTAGTGGAGCTGTGCCAATTTGTACTGGCGAAAACTTAAGACTTAGTTATGAAATTGGTTCAGTGGGAACTATTCAATGGCAATTTTCGACTACATCGAGTAGTTCAGGATTTATAGATATAGTTGGACAAAATGACCTAAACTATACAGCAAATAATTTACAAAAAACCACTTGGTTTAAAGTTAAAAACTCTATTGGAACTTGTTCAACCACATATTCTCCTGCCGTTCAAGTTACGGTTACTTCAAAACCAGTTGCCGGATTTATTTCTGGAGGTAATATAAATATATGCAAAACCACTAGCGCTATAACTTTAACTTTAAATAAATCCATAGGAAATATTCAATGGCAAAAATCGGCAATGCAAACTGGAGACTATTCAAATATCACCTCAGCTAATTCTACTTCCTATTCAGTTTCAGGATTAACTAGCTCAGGTTATTTTAGAGCTGTTTTATCAAATGGAATTTGTACTCAAGAAATCACAGAACCCGTTTCAATTCGAATCGATGATTTAGCGGTAACCAAAACGATTTCTGGTGCTTCTCCAATTTGTGTTGGAGAAAACAAGACGTTAAGTTATGGAGAAGGATCTGTTGGGACAATCCAATGGCAATACTCAACTGTATCAAACACAACGGGTTTTGTAGATATTAATGGCGAGAATGATTTAAATTATACAGCAACTAATTTACAACTAGACACTTGGTTTAGAGTGAAAAACACAAGTGGAGTTTGTCCTATCAATCATAGCCCAGCAGTCCAAATAACAGTAAATTTAACACCTATGCCTTTTGGTGATAAAACTCAGTATTTTGATTTTGATCTACCCGTGACCATAAATAACATAGAAGTTGAAGGAACTGATGTAAAGTGGTATTGGTCCTATACTGATGCTCAGAGAAAAGACAATGATTTAGAATATACAACAAAATTAATCCCAGACACAACCTATTTTGCAACACAAACATTAAACGGTTGTACTAGCATTTCACCATTGACAGTTACCGCTATCAGTAATCTAGAAATTAAAGGTTTTAATACTGATAAGTTAACGTTTTACCCAAATCCTTTTACCAATTATTTTAAGCTTAAATATCCTGAAATTATTACTTCTATTGAACTATTCAATAATCTAGGACAATCTGTTTTAAAAACAAATCCTAATGATAAAGAAACTACTTTAAATGTAAATCATCTTTCTTCTGGAATCTATTTTATGGAAATATCGTCCAAGAAAAACAAAGGGATTATCAAAGGAATTAAATTATAATAGATTCCTTTTATTATTTTTCAGTCTAAAATCGGAAAAAGTATTACCAAAACACAACCTAAATTTTCAATTATCTTTACAAAAAAATCATAGATTTGCCCTATAAATCAATGTTATGATAAACCCTTCGGCTAGCGGTTGGATTGATAAATTTTTCTCAACACAAAAACAAAATGCGTTTTTAGTTGATGATAATCTAGTAGGGTTTTATGAAAACACTAGAAAAACAGGTTTTATTTATGGCTATCCCATTACTGTAAATACTTCCATACCAATTGATATCAAAGGCTGGCTTGAAAACGAAATTTCAAAAATTTCTTTATTAAATGCACTTTTCAATATTTATTCACTAACAACAAAAGACAGTAAAAAAGAAAAATTTGTAATCGAAGCCGAAGCATTTTATAACCAAATGAATCCACAAGGATTTAATTTGTTAAAAAAAGTATTACCAAACAACAACCATTCTTTAAATTTAGAAAAAATAATTGACCACAGAGTGCAAACCAATGTCGATGTGGTAAGCAAAAACTTCACTCCTATTTTAACGAATGCATTATTATTTATTGATGTTTTGGCTTTTCATCAATATTTAATTCATGGCAAAATACCCGAAAAATATTTAATAAAAACTGAAGAAATAATTATTACAATTGTTTCTCTTGCCTTAAAAATCAAGTCCAACAAATCAAATTATGATGATTTATTAATTAAACTTTTTGAATCCTCTGTTCGTTATAGCAAATTTTCAAAAGTCAATATTCAGTCAAAAAACATTGCAATCGAAGAATTGGAGTTAAATTATTTTTCGCATGAAATAGAGAAATACTATTTACTCGACATGGCAGGATTAGCTTTATGGAGCGATGGCATAATCGAAAATAACGAAGCTTATTTCCTTTATAAATTAGCCGAATCTTTATCTGTTTCAGATGCTTTTGTACAAAAAAGTATAATTGAAACGGATGATTTTATCTCAAAAAATATAGATAAAATATCCTATTTTAAAAATTCCAATCCTGTTAAGCATTTTTATGACAATACAACTCAAAATGTCACTAAACTGATCACAAGAAATAAAAATCGACTAGTTAAAGAAATTCTACAAAGCAAAGAATTGGTGCATTTACTAGCTGATTCTACCAAGCGTGATTTGGATGAAAAAGAAAAGAAAAAAATCAAAAAACAATTGTTAGACATTTGCAAAACGATTCCTTCACTGACTATTTTTTTACTTCCTGGAGGTAGTTTATTACTCCCTATTTTGGTGCGATTTATCCCAACACTACTTCCATCTGCTTTTAATGAAAATCTTGATGTTGAAGAGTAATTTTTTAATCAATTTTAATTTGAATTAAAAGCAAAAAAACAGCAATAAGCAATAACTTACCACTGTTTTAGATTTTATTTATTAATTCTTCGTCTACTAATCAAAGAAATATAGAGAAAACTAAGCTCTTACAATTTTAGCCCCAATCGCTCTCAAACGTTCGTCTATTCGTTCGTAGCCTCTATCAATTTGTTCAATATTTTGAATGGTACTAGTTCCTTTAGCAGATAATGCGGCAATCAACAATGAAATCCCCGCTCTAATATCTGGCGAAGACATGGTAGTGGCTTTGAGTTGTGATTTGAAATCGTGACCAATAACAACGGCTCTATGAGGATCGCAAAGAATAATTTTTGCTCCCATATCAATCAGTTTATCTACAAAAAACAATCTACTTTCAAACATTTTTTGATGAATCAAAACATCGCCTTTTGCTTGGGTTGCCACCACTAAAACAATACTCAACAAATCGGGCGTAAATCCAGGCCAAGGCGCATCAGAAATCGTTAATATCGAACCATCAATATCGGTTTTAACTTCATATCCATCTTTGTGTTCTGGTATATAAATATCATCGCCTCTTTTTTCTAAAGTAATTCCTAATTTACGGAACACATTCGGAATAAGTCCAAGATTTTCCCAGCTGACATCTTTTATCGTAATTTCGCTTCTTGTCATAGCAGCTAGTCCAATCCAACTACCAATTTCAATCATATCTGGAAGGATTCTGTGTGTACAACCACCTAATTTTTCAACGCCTTCAATGGTCAATAAATTAGAGCCAATACCTGAGACTTTTCCTCCCATGGCATTCATCATTTTACATAACTGTTGCAAATAAGGTTCGCAAGCCGCATTGTAAATAGTGGTAGTTCCTTTTGCCAAAACAGCTGCCATTACAATATTAGCCGTTCCAGTTACTGATGCTTCATCTAATAACATATCCGAACCTGTCAAACCATCCGGAGCCTCTACTCCATAAAAATGGTCTTCTCTATTGTAACGGAATTTTGCTCCTAGATTTATAAAGCCTTCAAAATGAGTATCTAATCTTCGTCTGCCTATTTTATCGCCACCCGGTTTTGGAATATAGCCTTTTCCAAATCGAGCCAAAAGTGGTCCCACAATCATAATTGAACCTCGTAACGAACCTCCTTCTTTCTTGAAAGCTTCGGTTTCTAAATAATTCACATTGACTTCATCTGCTTGAAAAGTATAAGAACCTGAACCTATTTTTTGGATTTTAACGCCTAAATTACCTAAAAGCGTAATTAACTTATTGATATCAATAATATCTGGAATATTATTAATTGTTACTTTTTCTGGTGTTAACAAGATAGCACACAAAATTTGTAATGCTTCATTTTTTGCTCCTTGTGGAGTGATTTCACCTTTTAGGCTAATGCCTCCTTCAATTTTAAAAATTCCCATAATTTTTTTTAAGTTAGAAGTTAGAAGTTAGAAGCTAGAAGTTGCCTAGGGACAAACTCATAATTAATAACTCATAACTATTTTACAAAGGTTTTCTGTTTATATTTTTTCGAACTGTATTCGATTTTCCAGTTTTAGTATTTTTGTTACTTTGAATTTTAGGTTGCCCAGCAGGAGAAATTTTATTAGAAACTCTTTTATTGGTTCTCAATAAATCGGTCGTGGTCAAAAGTTCTTCGGTGCTTTGAAGCATATTTATTTTCCCGTCGGACAGCTCATATAAATGCTCAAAAATAACATCGTCTTTCACGGTGTCTTTATTCCAGCTCAAATAAGATTTTTTCATGTGATTGGCAATCACTTTTACCAA
>CAMAWK010000002.1 GCA_945861915.1 Flavobacterium psychrophilum
ATTGTAGCGTACGGAAGTATGATGACAATTTCTTATTTTTTGGGCAATAAATATTATCCAATTCCGTATGATATGAATAAAATCAGTAGTTATTTAGGAATATCAATTTTATTTTCCATCATTTCATTCTACGGATTTCGTGAGAATTATTTTGTTGGAATTCCATTGCTGATTGGATTTATGTATTATATCTACCGAAATGAAAAAGAAACAATACAAAGCATTTTAAAAAGAAACAGATAAAAATGAAGATTAATATCATCAACAAATCACAACACGAATTACCCAATTATGAAACCATTGCTTCGGCAGGAATGGATTTGCGTGCCAATCTAACCGAATCCATATCGCTTAATCCACTAGAAAGAACCATTGTAAAAACAGGACTTTTTATAGAATTACCCATTGGTTTCGAAGCTCAAGTTCGTCCCAGAAGTGGTTTGGCTGCCAAGAAAGGAATCACCGTTCTCAATTCGCCAGGAACTGTAGATGCGGATTATCGTGGCGAAATAGGTGTCATTTTAGTCAATTTATCCAATGAAGTTTTCGTAGTGGAAAACGGAGAACGTATTGCCCAACTCATCATCGCCCAACACGAAAGAGCCGAATGGATAGAAGTTTCAGAATTGTCTGAAACATCCAGAGGCGAAGGCGGTTTTGGAAGTACAGGTGTAAAGTAAAGCCCCTAACCCCTGAAGGGGGAATTAGCGCAAAAAAAAAATCCGTGCCCCGAAACCAAAGGTCGAACAGGCGAAGCAAAATTTGTTTAATCCTTTTAATCTGTGGCTAAAATGAACTTGGTTAGCTTTGCGAAAACTTTGCAACCTTTGCGGTAAAAAAATAATTAACATGAGGATGAGATTGCTTCGTTCCTCGCAATGACAAAAAAATGAAAATAATAGTACCCATGGCTGGACGAGGTTCCAGATTAAGACCCCACACATTAACCATCCCGAAACCTTTAATTCCAATTGCAGGAAAACCTATCGTACATCGTTTGGTCGAAGATATTGCAGCTGTTTTGAATCAAGAAATTGAAGAAATCGCTTTTATCATTCACGAAAGTTTTGGCAAAAAAGTAGAAGAAGATTTAATCGCCATTGCCCATAAATTAGGTTCCAAGGGAACGATTTATTACCAAAACGAAGCCTTAGGAACCGGTCACGCCATTATGTGTGCTAAAGATTCTTTGAGCGGACCAGCAGTTATTGCTTATGCCGACACACTTATTCGTGCCGATTTCGATTTAGATCAAAATGCCGACAGCGTGATTTGGGTAAAAAAAGTAGATCAGCCCGAAGCTTTTGGCGTGGTTAATTTGAATGCAAACAACGAAATTATCGAGTTAGTCGAAAAACCAAAGGAGTTTGTTTCCGATTTGGCAGTTATCGGAATATACTATTTTAAAGATGTGGGCGTTCTGAAAAACGAGTTGCAATTGGTTTTGGATAACAATATCATTCATGGTGGAGAATATCAAATCAATGACGGTATCAAGCAAATGATGGCAAAAGGAATTGTTTTTGTTCCCGGCGAAGTGGCAGAATGGATGGATTGTGGCAATAAAAATGTGACCGTTGAAACCAATTCCAGAATGTTAGGATTTTTGCATCAAGACGGAGAAGATTTAGTGGCAAATAACTTAAAATTAGAAAATTCAACTATCATTCCGCCTTGTTATATTGCCGAAGATGTGATTTTGATTAATGCGACCGTGGGACCCAATGTATCTTTGGGAAAAGGCTGTCATGTTATAAATAGTGCTATTAAAAACAGTTTGGTACAAACACATTCACACATCAAAAACGCGAATTTAGATAACGCCATGATTGGCAATCATGCTCATTTTGATGGTAAATTTACCAGTATTAGCATTGGTGATTATTCGGTTTTGGAGTAACAAAGTCTTACCGCAAAGTCGCTAAGGCACAAAGATTTCTTTCAAAATTTTTATAATTTAAGTACGCCCCAATTTTTTTGTGTGCTTTGTGCCTTCTTTGTGAACTTTGTGTTTAAACATTTATTAAATGAAAAAAACAGTTTTAGTATTTCTCTTTTTCGTTTTGCTGTGCAATTCGGCTCTGGTATTGGCACAAGTTGAGCCAGAAGAAATAAAACTAGACACTGACCAATTTCAAGATTATTTTTATGAAGCTTTAAAGCAAAAAGGAATCGAGAATTATGACAAAGCCATTGAGTCGTTAGAGCAATGTTTGAAATTGAAACCCAACGAAGGGATGCTTTTTTTTGAAAAGGGCAAAAATCAACTGGCATTAAAAGACTACAATAATGCCTACAATTCATTCGAAAAAGCGACCCAACTAGAACCTCAAAACAAATGGTTTTGGGTTGGAATGTATGATGTAAATTATCAAACCAAAAACTACATTCAATCGATAGTCACGGTTCAGAAATTGATAGAATTTGACGAAGATTACAAAGAAGATTTAGTTTCGTTGTACATGAATACAGAACAATTCGACAAGGCTTTATCGCTAATTAACGAATTAAATGAAACAGTCGGAAAATCAGAAAAACGAGAGTTTTACAAAGACAAAATTTTGTCGCAATTGAATTTTCAAAACAAAGAAATTGAAAATTTACTAACTCAAATAAGCAAATATCCAAAACTAGAATCCAATTATGTGGCATTAATCGAGCTGTATTCGAAAAATAATGAGATAAAAAAAGCAGTCGAGATTACCAAAAAATTAGAAACTGAAATCCCAACATCAGAATGGGCACAAGTAGGATTGTTTAAATTGTATTTGGACACGAATGAAACCCAAAAAGCCATTCAATCGATGCATCTAGTTTTGGCAAGTTCAAAAATCGATGCAAAAATTCGCCACCGAATTCTGAATGAATTTCTGATTTTTGTGAATAAAAATCCGCAATATTCCTCCGATTTAGAAAAGGCAGTTTCTTATTTTGATTCCGATACAGAAATTGATGTTGCAAAAGAAATTGGTAAATTTTTTCATAACAAAAAACAATGGGAAAAAGCCCAGTTTTATTATGAAAAAGCAGTAAAAAAAGATACTGATGAAGTCGAAACACATTTGCTTTTGATGCAAGCGCACGTCGAATTGAAACAGTTTGAAATACTAGCCCAAAAAGCCACTGCAGCTGTGGAAACATTTCCCACACAACCTCAGTTTTACTATTTTTCAGGTTTGGCTTACAATCAATTACAGCAATTTAAAAAAGCAAAGGAACTACTCGAAATGGGACTGGATTATCTAGTAAATGACCTAACATTAGAAATTAATTTCAACATTCAGCTTGGAGAAGCCTATAACGGACTGGGAGATTTTAAGAAAAAAGAAACCTATTTTACCAAAGCCAATCAATTATTAAAAAATAAAAAATAACAATCGAATGAATTCATTTTTAATGCGAATGATCGCAATTTGTTTTTGCAGTTTACTACTGTTTCAGTCTTGTAAAACAAAATCAGTAGGTATAGTTTCCACAAAAACAGATACGAATCTAGGAGCTAATAATACCGTAGAAAACTATTCTAACAATAAAGTAGACTTTTCTACATTATATATAAAATCCAACGTTAAATACGACAACGGCAAACAAAATCATAACGTAGCCGCAGAAATTAAGATAAAAAAAGACGAACAAATTTTGGTAAGCATTCGATTTTTAGGAATCACGATGGCAAAAGCCATGATTACTCCAAAGTCTGTGAGCTATTACGAAAAAATGAACGGCAGCTATTATGAAGGGGATTTTAGCGCTTTGAGCCAAATGTTAGGAACCGAATTAGATTTTTATAAAGTACAAAATATGCTGTTGGGTCGAGCCATGGATGATTTAAGAACTGGAAAATATACCGAAACGGTTTCAGACCAAACCATTCAATTAAATGATGTGTTGGATACTAAATTAAAAAAATCATTTGTGTTAGACGCCACTACTTATTTACTTATAAATCAAGAAATAGAACAGCCATCTGAATCAAGAAAAATTCAAATTGCCTATTCCAATCATAACACTTATACTCAAGGAATAGTTCCTTTGAATGTATTGATAAATGCTTCACAAGCAAAAGGGAAAACAGAAATCAATTTAGAATACAACACGGTTACTTTCAATGTGGAACTTTCTTTTCCGTATTCGGTTCCAAATGATTACAAAAGAATTATAATTAAGTAAATTTGCACAAACTTATTTCTACCATGCCGAAATTAATCCTAAGCCTACTCTTTATTTGCTTGACTTCTGTTCTTTGGAGTCAAGAATCACAGCAAGAAAAATTAGAGCAACGAAAAGCCCAAATTCAACGAGAAATTAGGGAAAATGAAAAAATGCTACAAACCGTAAAGAAAAAAGAAAAAACAGCTGTAAATGTGATTGTTATTCAAAGTAACAAGATAAAACTCAAGGAAAAGCTAATTCAGACTACCGAAAAGCAAACCAAGTTACTGAACAACGATATTTATATCAATCAGGTGCAAATAAACCACCTTAAAAAAGAATTAACAGAGCTTAAAGAAGATTATGCAAATATGATTTTAAAGTCATACAAAAGCCGTTCAGAACAAAGCAGAGCGATGTTTATCTTGTCTTCTGAAAGTTTTAAACAGGCTTATAAAAGAATGCAGTATATGAAACAATATACTAATTACCGAAAACTACAAGGAGAAGAAATACAGTCAAAATCGAACCAATTAATCGATTATAACGGCAAATTAGACAAACAAAAACAGGAAAAACAAAAATTAATTGCCGAAAAAGAAAAGGAACGTTTATCCTTGTTGAAGGAAAAACAAGAGCAACAAAAATTAGTCAATTCTATCAAGAAAGACAAAAATAAAATTGCTGCAGAAATTAAGAAAAAACAACAAGAAGCGAAAGCTATCGATAGACAAATTGACCGCTTGATTCGGGAAGCCATTGCCGAAGCTAACAGAAAAGCTGCAATGGAAAGAGCGATGGAAAAAGCCAAAGCGCAATCTAAAGCAGAATCTAAAACCGAAACCAAAGAAGAGTTAAAAACACGTGCCAAATCACTTGTTTCTTCAGCTCCCGTTTCGTCATCAAAAATTGAGTTGACTCCCGAAGCCAAAATAATTGCCGATAATTTTAAAGCTAACAGAGGGCGATTGCCTTTTCCTGTCGAAAAAGGATTTATTTCCTTGGGTTTTGGCGATCAGCCCCATCCGGTTTATAAAACTCTAACGATTCACAATAGTGGAGTCGAAATCACAACCGAACAAGGTTCGAGTGCTCGGGCGGTTTTTGATGGTGTTGTTACGAGTGTAATTGTTTTATCGCCAGTGAACAAAGCGGTCATGATTCAGCACGGGGATTATTTCACGGTCTATCAAAATCTGAGTTCTGTAAGTGTAAGCAAAGGCGATAAAGTGAGCCGAAAACAAGCAATAGGCAGAGTGCGAACCAACGGCGAAACCGGCAAAACGGTTATAAAATTCTTGATTCTACAAAACACCACCTACAATAATCCTTCAAGTTGGTTGTCGATGTAGGGCTATACCATCAAAAACAGACCCTATTTAAGTTATTTCTTTTGCAACACACCAGAGTAGCGACGCTTTACAGTAGCCAAACGGGGTTGTAAGATTCGATTTTTTCAGCAAGCATTACTGTTGTTGTTGATACATTTGATCAATATAGTCTAATTGTACTTTTCTTCCTCAGTAGTTTCCTCAAGTTGGACATCGTTAATCTCTTGTAAAAAAAATGAACAGTTTTGAAGAGATGATTTTTTATGTATCAGTTTCTAAAACAACCTGTGATTGCAATAATTGATTTTTTATTTTTTTTATACTTTAATTTTTTTTATTTTTACAAAAAGTTAACATTTTACAAAACATGAAAATTTTAATAGTTGAAGATAATAAAATAGCCTTGAAGGGAATGATGAAGATATTATCTGAATATCCAAATATTGAAATATGTACAGCTGAAAATGGATTGATGGCTTTAGAGTTACTCTCAGAAAACCAGTCAGAATTACCGCATTTCACCTTATTAGATTTAAATATGCCCATAATGAACGGGATTGAATTTCTAAAAGAAATAAAAAAACACGACAGTTTAAAAACCATACCTGTAATTATACACACCACCTCTTTCAATTCTTCTGATGTGAAAAAGTGCGAAGAACTCGGTAGTAGTGGCTATTTTGTAAAAGAATTAGATATGGTAAAATACAAATCAAATATCAAACTCATTGCAGATTATTGGACAGAATCTAGGAGACCATAAAAAATTCAATTGAATAAAAGAAACAGCATGAAAGGATTTTTTTTTATCAATTTTTTAGAATTTATTGAAACAAACCATGGTTTAGAAATGGTTGACGAAATGATAACGAATTGTGATTTACCATCAGAGGGTATTTATAGCTCCTTTAGCAACTATGAATTTGATGAATTGGTTCGTCTTTTAACCTATGTATCACAAAAAACTCAGATTGAACCAGCAATTTTATTAGAAAAATTTGGAGCATTTGTCTTTCCCTATCTTATCGGAAAGCATTCTTACATTATCGAACGCTATGATAATGCAATAGATTTTATGGCAGGGATTGAAGATCACATTCATATTGAAGTAAAAAAACTATACCATGATGCCAATCTTCCGACTTTTAGAGTTGTTGAAAAATCAGAAAAAAAATTAACTATCATTTACAATTCCTCAAAAGGTCTAACCTATTTTGCTATTGGTTTAATTAAAGAAACCCTAAATCATTTTAAGGTTGACGGAGCTGTTGAAATTGATCCAGATTTTGACGCTAAAAAGGGAGTGAAATTTAACATAGAACTCAATTAGACCCTACTACTTTACTATTTCGTATCTGGTATAATTGGCTGATTTATCCGTTTTTAATTTTTAATGACTAAAAGACCTATTTATTTTGCTTACAAATGATATTGAAATATTAAAAAAAGCCCTTGAAAGAGAGCGCAAATCTAGAGAACTTGCCGAAAGTTTTGTAGAAAACCGCTTGAGAGAACTTTATGTCAATAATATACAACTTTCAAATAAAGTAGTCACCCAAGAAGAATTTCAAAAGGATCTTTTAGACAATCTAGTTGACGCGTTATTTGTTGTAGATTTTAAAGGCGAAATTTTAAAAATTAATAAAGAAGCCACTAAACTTCTGGGTCTTCCTAAAGATTCAAAAATAGATAGTATTTCACAATTTTCTAATAGACACAAAAAGGAAATCTACAAACTAATAAGCATAGATTCTCTCAAGAATGAAAATGAAGTTTTTAATTATGAATTTATCAATGCAAAAAAAGAAAAAAAATACGTTCATATTAAATCAAAAATTTTAGTTGATTCTGATAAAATTCCATACGCGCATCAAGCCATTGTAAGAGATGTAACCGAAAAATATCTACTAGACTTAACGGTACAAAAACAACAGCAGTTTAAAAAATTTGAATCACAAATTGTAAAAGATTTACTAAACAGCAATGATATTTTTGCTAATGCTTTTGACTTAGTAAATCATATTGCTGATTTTTTAAACACAGATGATTGTGTGTTTTATGGCCTTATTAATGGTGAGTTGGTAGAACTGGCAACAACCAATAATAAATTAGATGCCCACCACATCATAAAAAATAAATTAGCAATACCACTAGACAAAGGTGTTGTAGGCCGAGTTGCACGAAATAAAAAAGGGGAAATAATTAATGATACAAGTAAAGACAAAGATTATATCATTGATGATGCGTCTCGGTTGTCCGAAATTACGGTTCCAATTTTATTTGATAACGAGATTGTTGGCGTTATTGACTCTGAACATCCCCAAAAAAATTATTATACAAAAGATAAATTAGATGCTTTATCCAAAATTTCAATTTTAATATCCCTTCACTTAAAAAATTCAGTTTCGAAATTAGAAAAAAGTTTAAAGGAAAAAGAACTAGAAGCTACAAAAAATAGATTAGAAATCATTTTTGAAAGTTATTCAGATGCTCAAGTTATTGAATCTAAAGACGGACTTATAGAATTTGTCAACAATACTTTTTTAAATCTTTTTAAGATGCCTATTGAATCATATAATCAATTAATAGGCTTACCTTGTCAAATTGCGAGAGATAATTTTAAAAGTTTTTTCCTTTATGAAAATGAATTTGTTAGTGGAGTCGAAGAAATAATTAAAAATCAAGAGGCAATATTTGATGAAATACTTAGTTTAAAAGACGGCAGATTTGTTTCTAGAAGTTATACTCCAATATTCCTTAACGGAAAATTAGATGGACATATATGGAGATATAAAGATGTTACTCTCCAAATTAATTATGATAAAAGTTTAAAATTTCAAAATGAAAAATACAAAAGCATTATTGACAATATTAATCTTGGATTAATGGAAGTTGATAATAATGATGTCATTTTATCTGTAAATAAAGCCTTTTGCAATATGAGCGGTTACGATTCTTTTGAACTTGTTGGAATGAAAGCAAAAGATGTTTTCATAAAAGAAAAAGAAATAGAAATCATAAATGCGAAAAATATACTTCGCAAAAGTGGCGTTGATGATGTCTATGAAATGCAAATTGTAGCTAAAAATGGAGAGGTTAAATATTGGCTAATTAGTGGCGCACCTAATTACAACATTAATGGGGAAGTAATAGGAACTTTAGGAGTCCATTTGGATATTACAGAAATAAAAATTTTGAATAGTAAAAACGAAAAATTAATTTCAGATTTAACAGAGAGTAATTTTGAACTTTCTAATTATGCCCAAATTGTATCACACGATCTTAAAACCCCTTTACACAGTATTGCATTATGTTTAGATTGGATTAAGGATGACGAAGAGAATAAATTAAGTACAGATAGCTCTGAATTTATTGCTATTATTACTAATTCTCTCATAGATATGAATCAGTTAATTTCGAGTACTTTGCAATATTCTGAGCTGAGATCTTCCAAAAAAGAAGACAATAATTCAGAAACGCAGCTTGTGGTTGAAAGTATTATAACGAATATAGATATAAACAAAATAAAAAGTGTAAGTATCAATATTTTAAAACCACTTCCTAATATTAAATTAAATAATACCAAAACCAAACAGGTCTTTCAAAATTTAATTGAGAACGCCTACAAATATAGAGATGTCAACAAAAAGAGTTTTGTGACTATTAATTGGGAAAGTCAAAATGAATTTATCCTGTTTTCAATTGAAGACAATGGCATCGGTATAGCCGAAAAACATTTTGAGTATATTTTTCAAGTCTTTAAAAAACTTAATAACAGAACAGATTCTAGCGGTATTGGACTATCAATTGTCAAAAATATAGTAGAAACTGCTGGAGGTAAAATTTGGTTTGAATCAAAATTAAACGTAGGCTCTACATTTTATTTCACTTTACCAAAATAACCTTTTTACAACTCGAATTAAACCCCAAAATTAACACTTAGGTCAAAATCCAAAAGTATTACATTGCAACAATGACCTTTAAAACTTGTGTTCTATTTGAAAGTTCCAAAGGCGATGTGAAGATTCAATTTTAGTTTTAGAATTTTTCTAATTGAGGATTAGTTAGCGTTTATTCCAATCCCAAAACCCAACATGACCGCTACAAAAAAAAGATGTATGAGTAAAACTGCTTTTTGCCATTTTGGTCTTTCATTCCATTTTTGTTCTGGATTAAACGGGTCGAACGCCAATGCAATTCCCAATGAAGCAGTCGCTTGCATAGTATCTTTTGAAAAGAAGGCTTGAAAAAGGCCTAACAATAAAAAGCCTAAATAAAGAAATTTGTTAAATCGAGTATTCATAGTTTATACTTTAAATTCAAGCGTTTGTTTACTTTAATTCCTATTTGTTACAAAACTAGGAATAAATAAACCGAATAGTATTGTTTAGATTTCAAAAAATTCTCTTCAGATTTCACACCCAAAATCCTCTGATTGAACACGGCTTTAGGATTTATTTCAAATTTTTAGGATCGTTGTTTTGCAAAAAAAGGCATTTTTTTGAAGATCACAAGAAGTTCAGACTTCAGTCAGAGTAGTCCTAAAATAAGTTAACAAGTTTTAAAATAAATTAATTAAATTATGCATTTCGCATAAAAGTTAGCAGTTTATGTTTGTCTATTTCATTGTCTTTATAAGGAATATTTTAATGACACGCCAAATGTTCTCTGATCTCCTAATACACCGGCATAGTGCCCTGCATTTCCACCAGCGGGTAGTAATTGTTCAAAATAATCTTTGTTAAAGAGGTTGCGTCCCCAAATATGAGCAGATAAACCATCAGTAACACGAAAACCGAAACGTCCATTAAAGATTGCCTAACCTGGAACTACAAGGTATTTTGAAGCAGATGGGCTTGCTGAAAATTTAGAACGAGCATAGCAATCCACAGCTATGAAAAATTTTCCAAAATTTCCAAAGAACTTTGTGTTTGTAGTAAATTCACCTCCCAAGCTTCCTGCCCATTTTGAAACACCCGGTAAGTTCGTTCCCGATACATCTTTAAAAGATACAGCCGAACCTGTTTCTTCTAAGGGTAAAGGTGCGTTGGTGAATTTAACATATTTACCATCTGAATAAGTTGCAGCTTCATTGAATGAAAAATGTTGGTTGACTACAAAGTTTAAATCTAATTCAGCACCAGCAACACGAACTTGATGTGCATTGGCGAGATAGCCACGATCCGCAAAGAATTCTTGTCAAAAACTCCGCAAATGCCTCCTGACTTTGCGATCACAAAAAAACCCTAAAAACAATCTATTTTTTAGGGTTTTGTCTTGCAGAGAGGAAGGGAACCGAACTTTTTATACAAAAACATATCTTTTATGAATAAGCATAAGGCTTAAAGCCTTATATAACATAGAATTGTATATGCCATTATCTAATCAAAAAATAAGACTTATATATATAATTATGCCCCTAATTATGCCCCCGATATAAATTATTTTTTATATTTGAAAAAAAACAGCAATGAATTATCCCTTCACATTTAATTTAAAGGAGCCAAATAGCGAAAAGGAAACACTTATTTATTTAAGAGCTAGAATTAAAAATGATAATAAATATTTGAAATATTCTACTGGCGAAAAGATTAAACCAAAATTTTGGGATAAGAATACAAGTCTACCAATGTCTATTTCTGGCAAAACAAAAGATGCACTTGCAATAAGACAAATTTCAAATCAACTTTCGAGATATTCCAATGAATTTGAAAGAATTTGTACTTCTTTAGAATTTATGGACATCCCTATTGGGATAGATGTTGTAAAGGAAGAATTAGACAAAGTCTTTAAAAACTCTCCAATAATAAAAAATGATTTTTTTAGCATTATTGATCTATATATAGACGAAAAGAAGGCACTAGGACAATGGGGAAATGCGTCAATAGAAAAATACAATACTTTAAAAAGCCTTCTTAAAGAATTTCAAGAATCAATAAAATTCTCGGTCACTTTTAATACTATAAATCCAAAATTTTATGTGTTATTTATTCAATATTGTAGAGACGTAAAAAAGCACAAGGACAACACCCTTGGTCGTTATATAGGTTTTTTTAAAACATTTATGAGATGGGCTGAGGAGAATAAACATCATAAAAACGGCGCCTACAAAACCTTTGAAAAAATGAGTAGTGATACTTATGAAATTGCTCTTTCGTTTGAAGAATTAAAAACTTTACGAGAATTTGACTTTAGTGAAAATAAAAAATTGGAAAAAGTAAGAGATGTATTTGTCTTTGGGTGCGCAACAGGTATGAGATATTCAGATTATTCCAAAGTATGTAGAGACCACGTAAGAGATGATGTTATTTATATCAACACCAAAAAGCAAAAAGACAATATAGAAATTCCTTTGAACCCTGTTTCGAAAGGCATTTTAGAAAAATATGAGTATAAACTTCCCTTAATTAGCGATCAAAAATTTAGAGATTATATAAAACTGGCTTGTGGTGAAGCTGGCTTTACAGAAAATGTAATTAAAACATCATATATAGGAGCTCTAAGAATTGACAATACTATTCCTAAAAATAAATTGGTAGGAACGCATACTGCAAGAAGAACCTTTATTACTTTATCTTTGGAAAAGGGAATGCGTCCAGAAGTAGTAATGAGTATCACCGGGCATAAAGATTATAAGTCATTCAAAAAATACATTAAACTATCTCAAAGAGTGAAACACGATGAGATGCAAAACGCCTGGAAATAATGAACGAAAAATTTATTAGCAAAGAATTGGGCTGTAGCGATTTAATTGACTTCCTATTTAATGAAATAAAGTTAGGTTATGAAAAGGGAATATATCAAAGCCTTTTATATATAAATACTATTCAGGAAGAACTTAAGAATCTTGATAACGATAAAAAGACAATGGTAATCTTTGACTATTTATCGATATTCAAAAAAGAAAATTTATTAAACAATTCAAATCGATTCAAGCATTTTCTACATGAGTCAAAAAAATTTCAAACAACAAAAGCAAAAAATATAGAAAATGAATTAGAAGATTTAGCTATTTACATAGTAAAATACTTTAGCGCTTTCTATTATAATGATATTGATTTAATAAATGAATTTAAAAAAATAAAAGAAGAATCATTTAAATACTTTTTTGCAAAAAATGTTTATGACAATGGCATGATATTATTTGATGAATTAAAACTTATTGATGGTTTTAAAAATATTGAATGGTCATATAATGGTTTAGATTTTATTGTACTACATAAATATAATTTAGACAATATTAATGGAAATGCTGAAATAGAAACCAAAAATATAAATCATCTCCATCAAATTGAGGACATAAACTTTGATATCAAACACCTAAATTATG
Organism: Flavobacterium psychrophilum; assembly: GCA_945861915.1. Classification (GTDB taxonomy): domain Bacteria; phylum Bacteroidota; class Bacteroidia; order Flavobacteriales; family Flavobacteriaceae; genus Flavobacterium; species Flavobacterium psychrophilum_E. Next base: position 12,814 of record CAMAWK010000002.1, read on the forward strand.
ACTTAAAAGCATCAGAAAAAGAGATACAACTACTGAAAGATTCTATTGATAAATATTATTTTAGTTCTATGACTCTAATTCAAGATACCTATTTTGGAGACAACCAACCCTTACTTTTTGAATTATTTAATTTTCTTAAAAAAAATAATTGCTTGGATTATGGTTGGTCTTATTTCTACAATTGTTTTGTAATAGGAAACAACGAAGTTATTAGCTTAAAAAATAATCAAACAAATTATTTTTTTGGATATCTATTTTGGGCAATATCTGATTTTTTGAAACCTCCGTATAAAAACGATAAAAAATTCTTTTACAATAAATTTTATATTGATGAGAAGCCATTAAAAGATTCTTTTTTCCGAAACTATTTCAGAAGTTTCAAGAATGATGAATATGAAAGCATAGAAACTATAGCGGCTTTTATCGAAAAACTTAAAAAAACACATAACAAATAATACACTGATATAAATTTACTAACAATATCTTTTAATTTTATACATAACAAAAACACAAGTAACTAACAAATAGCAACTTGTGTTTTTTTATTTTTGCTTTTTTACTAAATTTATCTTATTTAGATTACTGTTCATCCAATATAATTTTACAACATTATAAACAAGCAAAATGCGTTTGTGTACAGAATGTTGATTGCATAAAATTATTTGAAAATGGATTTAATAATCACAACTCCAGAAAGATTAGACGAGATCGTCAATATATCTATAAAGAATGCACTAGACGAATATCACAAAAAAGAACAGGTCTTAAATTCCAAAAAGAAAAACTACACTATAAAAGAAGTCGCTGTCGAATTAAACGTGACCATTTTATCGGTTAGAAACTACATTGAAAAAGGGTATCTAAAAGCCTTCAAAATTGGCAATCGTGTGCTTATAAGTTATGAAAGTATCGAAAAAGCCAAGACCGAAATTAAATCACAAAAATACAGGCGGTAAATTCCCAATTTTGACACACAAGTGAAATTCAATTGTTTATTCCGAAATTGATTAAACGAAATGAGCCTAACACTTCAAAAAACAAAAAATTCCGTAAAACTAACGTTAAACTAACTCAAAATGGACAAATATCTATACGAATGCCACTATTGTGGCAAAGAATACAAACCAAACCGAAGACACAAACAATTATTTTGTAGCAACAGCTGCCGTACTAATTCTTACATCAGGAACAAAAAATTAAAGTTGCAGATACCGTCAAATATTACTGCCGAGATCAGTAAACCCAACCAAATTGAAAAGATGAGTTTGCCTGGAGTTGCAAATGCTGTATTGGGAGCGTTTATAGCTAAAGAAGTGAGAGACTTTTTTACAAGTGCCGAGAATAAAACAGTGACCCGAAAAGATATTACTGACTTAATCACGACCCTAAAAGGAAGGTATTTTCCAATAAAAAACGGACCAAAAAATTCAGATGGCGCTATCCCTTTTTATGATATTCTAACTCAAAATTATTTGTACTTACCAAATCAAAAAAAATGATTTCCAAACAAAACTCTCTAAACCAATTTACTCCCACAAAAAAACCCATTGTAATTGACCGTTACAATGGGCTAATAAAACGTAATAATTATGACACCATTACCATTGTCCAAAGATATGATTTTCAGCCAAACAACCGCTGAAGATATTTATAAAAAATTCTTAAACCTTTCTGAATTTCCAAAAAGAAATATTTCCAGTCCGTTTTCGGAAGATAAGAAACCTTCATTCAAATTATATTCTAATGGCACTTTCAAATGTCACAGCACAGGAAAACAAGGCGATGTTTTACAATTTGTTGCCGATTCAAACAAACTAGATTGTCATACACAATTCAATGAAGTTTTAAAAATAGTAGCATCAGAAATGAATATAAATTTAGAAAGTACTGAAACTGCCATTATTCCTCGAAAACCAGCAACTAAAAAGGTTATGATAGAAGAAAAACCTTTTGTTTTAACAGTTTCCAATACTGAAATGAAAGAACATCATTTTGCATTTTGGAAAAATTTAGGTGTTGAAAACGAATTTTTAGAACGATACAATGTTCGTGCTGTTGCAAAATACAGTTTTTTTAGTACCGCAAAAAACAAAGAATTATCCTTTACAATTCAAGATTCTGTTTTGGCTTTTAGTTATGAGGTAAACAGGAATTTTGAAGTTTATATTCCAGCACAACCTGACAAAAATCAACCTAAATTATTCAGTAATGGCTTGCAAAATGGAGATATTTTTGGGTTACAACAACTAGGGACTGAAAAAATAGAAAATCTAATTATTTGTGCAGGCAAAAAAGATACAATTGTTGCAGTTTCAAGAGGTTTCAAAGCAGTTACTTTTAGAAGTGAGACCCATAACCCAACAGAAACACAAATTAAGACCTTGCAGAGTCTATGCAAAAACCTGTTTGTCTGTTATGATAACGATAAGGGAGGCAATATGGGTAGAAATAAAATAATTGAAAAATATCCACAAATAATTCCTTTGGCATTACCACTTGCTTACAATGACATAACGGACTATTTTCAAGAAAAAACAGCTGCAGATTTCCAAAATATTATTGATGAGGCAGGAAAAATAAAAAATGTCGAACCTAAAAAAACAGAATTGACAACAATATTTCATATAGCCGAACACTATTTACAAGAAAACTATAATTTCAGATATAATGTCATATCTCTCGAAATTGAAATAAGTCCAATAAATCAAAATAAATGGACTTCGTGTAATGAAAACTCACTTTGGCTGGAAATACAAAAGAAAAGCATAAAAATTGCAATCAATGCATTGATTGCTATATTGAAAAGTGATTTTGTGCCAAATTTTAACCCACTGATAAATTATTTCACAAACTTACCTGAATGGGACAAAAAAACCGACTACATAAAGCAATTTTCAGAATATGTCAAATTGGATCAAGGCGAAGACAAAGAACAATTTGAGTATCATTTCAAAAAATGGTGTGTAAGAGCTGTTAAATGCGCTACGATAGATGACTATTTTAACAAACAGGCGTTTGTATTAACCGATGATGGAAACGGACAAAACATAGGAAAAAGTTCTTGGTGCAGATTTCTTTGCCCCCCCGAACTTTTAAATTATTTTGCGGAAGATATGAGCGATGACAAAGATGCCCGCATTTTATTATGTAAAAACTTTTTGATTAATCTTGACGAATTAGCTGCTCTGACCCGAAAAGAAATAAATCAATTAAAAGCCTATTTCAGTAAATCCCAAGTAAATGAACGATTACCTTATGACAGGAAAAACTCAATAATTCAAAGAGTTGCCAGTTTTATAGGTTCTACCAATATGAGTACCTTTTTACAGGACGAAACTGGCTCGGTTCGTTGGCTATGTTTTATCGTTAAAAAAATTGATTGGAGCTACAAGAAAGAATTTGACATCAACAACCTTTGGTCGCAAGCCTACTATCTTTCTAAAGATGAAACTTACGATGAAACTTTGACTTTAGAAGATATTAGACAAAACGAAATCAGGAACGAAAAATTTCAAATTGTTTCCCCCGAAAGAGAAATGATACACAAATACTTTGAAATTCCTGTAAACATTGAAAATGCAGAATTTTTGACATCAACTGACATATTGCATCATATAACCCTACACACTTCAGGCATAAGACTTTCTAATATTAACATTGGAAAAGCAATGAAGTCATTAGGCTATAGTCGCACTAAACACAATCAGGTTTATGGATATTGGGTAAAAAAGAAAATGATCTAAAATCTTTCTTTTTTGTACATTTGCAAAGTGATTTATTTGAACCTACGGCAATTGTAGCCTGTGTGTAATCGAGTAAGTCGCTTTTTTATCTTTATAAAACAGAAAGCGGATAATTACCTCGTCTATAGGATTTGCTACGGCTGCCTCACGGTAATTATTCGCTTTTTTCTTTTCTACTAACTTTTTTAATCTAAAAAGACGCACTACTTAATTGTGTGCTAGTATAAAAATTGAATAATATTAATTTCTTCTTACCTATCTTACCCAAAACTCGAAAACCCATATAAACACTGCCTGTATAACAGGTAACTTACTATTTATCTTTCTTACCTATCCTACCTTATCTTACCTTTATGAAATTATTTATAACTCTATAATAGTAGGTAACTTGGGTAAGATGGGTAAGTATGCTATTTTGCTTGTTAAGTCCCGTTATTATTGAGATGGGTAAGTAAGGCAAGATTATTTTAAGTTTTTTGACTCAATGAGATTTTATTTTTTTATTTATCTGCAAAAAAATAATCCACAATAGTTTTAACCCTCCATAAATCCAACTCATTACTGGCATACCAATTATTATGAATTTTAAAAAATAATTCCCCTCTTTACGGTTTCCCGTAAACTGTAGTAAATTATTTTCAATACCTTAGCGGAAAGAAATAATTTAAAATAGTGACCCCACAAAAATGGCCAAAGAAAAAAAAGTAATCGAACCAAAAGCAATAGAAGTAACCCTTTGGGAATCGGCAAATAAATTAAGAGGTAGCGTTGAGCCAGCAGAATACAAACACGTAGTTCTTGGGCTGATATTCCTGAAATTTGCCAGCGATAAATTCGAAGAACACCGCCAAACGCTAATTGCAAAAGGACAAGAAAAATACATAGAAATGCCTGAGTTTTACAACCAAAGCAATGTGTTTTTCTTGGATGAAATAAGCCGTTGGAGTTACATCATCAAAAACTCAAAGCAAAACGATATTGCCTTGAAGATCGATACCGCCCTACACAATATCGAGAAAAACAACAAAGCCCTCAAAGGCGCTTTGCCCGACAATTACTTTTCACGCTTGGGATTAGATATTACAAAACTCTCCTCCCTACTAGATACCATTAACGATATTGATACACTGAAAGACAAAGCGCAGGATATTGTGGGTCGTGTGTATGAATATTTCCTGAGCAAATTTGCCTTGGCAGAAGGCAAAGGAAAAGGAGAATTTTACACGCCCAAAAGCATCGTAAACCTCATTGCTGAAATGATTGAACCCTACAAAGGCATTATTTATGACCCTGCTTGTGGCTCGGGTGGTATGTTTGTGCAGTCTATAAAGTTTATTGAAAACCACCACGGCAACAAAAAAGAAATTTCTATTTACGGACAGGAATACACCAACACCACCTACAAACTGGCAAAGATGAACTTGGCCATACGTGGCATTAGTGGCAACTTGGGCGAAAAAGCAGCCGATACCTTTGCCGATGACCAGCACAAAGACCTGAAAGCCGATTACATTATGGCAAACCCCCCTTTTAACCAAAAAGACTGGCGTGCAGAAAACGAACTGAAAGACGACCCACGTTGGAGAGGCTACGATGTGCCACCAAAAAGCAATGCCAACTACGCTTGGATTTTGAATATGGTTTCTAAACTTTCTGACAATGGCGTAGCAGGTTTTATTTTAGCAAATGGTGCATTGAGTGGTGGAGGCGAAGAATACAAAATCCGCAGAAAGCTCATTGAAAATAATTTGGTGGAAGCTATTTTGGTTTTGCCAAGAAACTTGTTTTATACAACAGACATCAGTGTAACCCTTTGGATTTTGAATAAAAACAAGAAAGCACAAAGCAAGAGTATTGGCGACGAACAACGCAACTACCGTGAACGTGAAAAGGAAATCCTGTTTATGGATTTGCGACAATTGGGCGAACCGTTTGAAAAAAAATATACACAGTTTTCGGATGCCGATATTAAAAAAGTAACTGACACATACCACCAATGGCAAAGTGCGGAAATTGAGGCCATACCCGAGTTTTGCTACGCTGCGAAATTTGATGAAGTAGCCAAAAAAGATTTCTCCCTTGTGCCTAGCAAATACATTGAGTTAGTAAACCGAGACGAGAATATTGACTTTAACGAAAAAATGCAAACACTGAAAGGTGAGTTTGCCGATTTGCTGAAAGCCGAAGCAGCATCTAAAAATGATTTGCTAACTGTTTTTAAAGAACTGGGTTATGAAATCAAATTATAAGGCATTAGGGCAATACATCCAGCCAGTTGTTGGACGAAATAATGACTTAGGAGATTTGCCTTTAATGGGTTTGAGTATTCAAAAAAAATTTATTCCTTCTATTGCCAATACAATAGGAACAGATATGTCAACTTATAGAATTATTGAGAAAAATCAATTTGCGTATGGTCCTGTAACTTCGAGAAATGGCGATAAAATAACGATTGCTTTATTCAATGATTATGAAAAGGCGTTGATTTCGCAGGCTTACATTCCTTTTGAAGTAAAAGACAACAACGAACTGGATGCTGAATATTTAATGATGTGGTTTCGCAGACCTGAGTTTGACAGATATGCACGGTTTAAAAGTCACGGAAGTGCAAGAGAAATTTTTGATTGGGAAGAAATGTGCAACACACTTTTACCCATCCCCACCATTACCAAACAAAGAGAAATTGTAAAAGAATACAACGTAATACAAAACCGCATTGCCCTTAACCAACAACTCATCCAAAAACTAGAAGAAACCGCACAGGCTATTTATAAGCAATGGTTTGTGGAGTTTGAATTTCCTGATGCAAACGGCAAACCTTATAAAAGTGGTGGTGGGGAAATGGTTTTTAATGAAGAATTGGAAAAGGAGATACCGAAGGGGTGGGAATCTACCGAATTAAAAAATGTTATCGAAAATTTTGATTCAAAAAGAAAACCAATTACAGGAAGTGATAGAGTTGGTGTACAAAAAACTTATCCATATTATGGAGCAGCAGCGTTAATGGATTATATCGATGATTATATTTTTGATGGCAATTATATTTTACTTGGTGAGGATGGTTCTGTTATAACTGAAAATGGCACGCCAGTTTTACAATATGTCTGGGGTAAATTTTGGGTAAATAATCACGCTCACGTTTTAAAAGGTAAAAATGATTTTAATGAAAACAGTTTATATATTCTTCTAAAAAACACCAATATAACTGATATTATTACTGGTGGAGTTCAATTAAAAATTAATCAAAGTAATTTGAATAGCATTAAAACTCTTAAACCCACCTCTGAATTTATGAAAAATTATAACGAGGTTTTAAATCCTATTTTTGAAACTTTCAAACTTAAAAATGAAGAAAATAAAGTTGTTGAGAAGATGCGAAATATACTATTGTCAAAAATGGCAACAATAGAAAATTAATAAGACATGAGTAATACTAAATTAAAAATCAACGAACAATCAATAAGAACTGAGCTGAAGTCCTATAAGGATAAGCCTTTTGATTGCCTTTTTGAGTATGTTTGGAATTCTTTTGATGCTGGAGCAACCGAAGTTAAATTGGATTTTGAAATTCCGATCGAAGGGATTGGGTATGCTGCAAATGTGTGTATAACAGACAATGGTAAGGGGTGGGATTTTGATGATGATGCTATTACTAACAACTTTATGTCATCTACAAAAAATCCAAGAAAAAACAATACACTTCCAAAAGGGCAATATGGTAGAGGCAGGTATGCTTTTATTTGGATTTCAGAAAAATTATATGTTTACAGTAAAGGAAAAAAATTAACCTTACAGCACAATACTGAAATTAAAAAAGAAGATTCAGAATTTAATCAGAGAGGTGCACAAATAAATTTTGAAGGAATCTCTGTGGGTTTTTCAAACATTTTAATATCTGATACTTTATGCCAAAATCTGGCATTGGAGTTCGGTTGGTTTTTACTTGAAAATGAACAATATAAAATAGTAATAAATGGTAAAGAATTAAATGCTTACGATTATGTAAAAGACTCAAAAGAATATTTAGCAAACTCCTTTCCTGAAAAATTAAAGAAAGAACTTGATGCCAATTTTGTAGCAAAAATTATTTTATGGAATGAAAAACCATCAGAGTATTCAAAGTTTTATTTTTTAGATGAATCAAATATTGAGATTTTAAAACAGAATACTGGTTTAAATAAGAAGAGTGATGATTTTTGGCATTCTGTGTACCTTAAATCTTCTTTATTTAATTCCGTAGATGATGTTATTGAGGATGATGAAAACCCACAAATCAATCTAACTTTTGGTGGTAAAAAGGTAATTCGAATAAGAAAACAAGTTATTGCCTTTTTGAAAGAGGAGTTGATTAAGTTACGAAAACCATATCTTATCGTTCAGTCTGATAGCTTACTAGAGGAACTTAAAGAAGAAAAATTAATTCCTGACTTACCTGACTTCGGGATTTATGATGAAGAATCATACGATGACTTAATAAAAACTATTTACACGATTTCCCCCTCTCTTTTTGTTGGTAAAAGCAAACCTGAAAAAAAGTTTATCTGTGCTGCATTTGCTGGTCTTCTTTCTACTCAAGATGATGTTTTAATTAAAACTATTTTAGAGCAGTTGCAAGAACTTACTGAGGACGAAAAGAATGATTTGTTGAGGATTCTTAAAAGAACAACATTGTCCAATATCATCAAAACAATTAAAGAAATAGACCACAGACTTGAAGTAATAGATAAATTAAAATTTCTAATATCGGAACACGAAAAAGAAACCCTTGAAGTCAAGCATTTACAAAAAATATTAGATGAAAATTTTTGGTTATTTGGAGAGCAATTTAGATTGTTTAGTTCCACAGAGGGTGCATTAAAAAATGTACTTATAAAATATGCCAAAGAGGTTCTTGAAATAGAAGATCCTGAATTAGAAAGTAGTCCAAATGGAGAAGTAGATTTATTTTTAACCAAAACAGAATCAACAGGCGAAGGAATTCAAAAGAATATCATTGTTGAAATAAAAAGAGCATCAAAATTTCTAACTGAGGGTAAAGAGTACAATCAAATTAATGATTACAGAAAGAAAATTCTTGAACAGAATTTATGCAATGGAGAAAATCAATATTGGGAATTTTATTTAATTGGTAAGGACTACGATAAAGGAATTAAAGAACTTATTCAAAATGCTAAACAGCACGGTGAAAAGGAAAAAGGGTTGAGTTTTAGTATAAATGATGGTAGAGTCAAGATTTATGTCCGCAAATGGTCGGATATATTGGAAGTTGAATGGGGAACTAAAATGAAATATTTGAAAGAGAAATTGCAAATTCAGGCAAAAAAAGGAAAAGCAACACCACAAGAAATAACCGAAGATTTAATTAAATAAAATTCGCCACAGAAAAATTAGAAACCCAAAAACTAACGGAACTGAAAGAGTTTTTGCTTTCTAAGTTGGCGACAATAGAAAATTAATAATGGAAAAAATTAGAAAGGGGAAATTATGAAACACGAAATCATACATACGTTAACCAATAATTTTGAGGCACACGCCAACCAAACCGAAGACGGCATCGAGTTTTGGTTAGCTAGAGATTTGCAGCATCTTTTGGGATACACCAAATGGGATAATTTTATTGGTGTAATTTCTAAAGCAAAAACAGCCTGCGAAATATCAGGAGAAAGTATTGAAGACCATTTTCCCGACGTCGGCAAAATGGTAGTAAGACTAAAAAGAGCAACAAGAATCAATAAATGTCAAGTTTTTAATGTCAAAAACTTGACAATTTAATAAAAACAACTACCTTTGTAAGATGAAACGGAGCGTTAGCGAAGTTCCATTCTACCAATAAAAAATAGAAACTAAGAATGAAAGTAGCTGCACAAATACGAAAAAGCATTGAACGCATTCCCGAAAGTCAACCTTTTGGCTATGCCGATTTGGGTATTGAAGCCACAGATTTTTATAGTGCTGCCAAGGCTTTGGAGCGTTTGCAAAAAAAAGGAACTATAAAAAAAGTCTCTAAAGGGATGTTTTATATTCCACGCAAAACCATATTTGGAGAATTAGGACCAGATAGCAATGGAATATTGGAAAGATACTTATTTGAAGATGGCAAACGAATAGCGTATGAAACAGGCTTTTCATTATATAATAGATTGGGGTTAACTACACAAATGGCTTTTAAAATAAAGATAGCCACAAAGAAAAATCCTATCAAAATAAATCAAGGCACACTACAAGTAAGTTCAGTAAAAAGTTATGTGGATGTTACCGACCAAAACTATCAATTGTTGGGGTTTTTAGATGCTTTGAAAGACGTGAAAAGAATTCCTGATTGTTCTGTGTCACAAGCAGTAAAGCGAATGCGTTTTTTAATAAAAGATTTAGCGCTACAAGAGAAAAATGAACTCATTCAATATGCTTTGTTTTATCCAGCCAGAGTAAGGGCATTGCTTGGGGCTATAGTAGAAAATATGAATTTGAAACTTAATCTGGATGAATTAAAAAATAGCCTTAACCCATTAACGAAAGTAAAATTGAGCATAAAAGAAACAGAATTGCCTACTATTAAAAACTGGAATATTGAATGATACTACACAAAGATGATATTATTTTTAAAGATTTGTTACTCAATGCTTCTCTGCATTTGAACATTCCATTGCTCTTTGTAGAAAAAGATTACTGGATTACTTTAGTTTTAGGTCGTTTGGCAAGCAGTAAATATGTTGATGAATCGGTTTTTAAGGGAGGCACATCGCTATCCAAAGCATACAATCTGATAGAACGCTTTTCTGAGGATGTGGATATTGCCATCATCACCGACAAGGACAAAACAGGCAATGAAATAAAAAACCTCATTCGAACGATTGAAAAAGAAATCACGCCCGATTTAACCGAAATGCAAATGGAGGGCGTAACTAGTAAAGGTTCACGATTCAGAAAATCGGTATTTGAATATGCAACAACCGAAAAAGGCAATGCCAATAATAAACTCATAGTTGAAATAAACTCCTTTGCCAATCCTTTTCCTTATCAACGTCTTACCATTCAGAGTATGGTATTTGATTTTTTGATGCAAACCAGCAATGAAAAATACATTGACCAATACAACTTACACCCCTTTGAAGTGAATGTTTTAAGTAAAGAACAAACGCTATTGGAAAAGTTGGTATCCTTAATTCGGTTTTCATTCAAGGAAAATACTGCGGAAAGTATCTCTGAAAAGATAAGACACTTTTATGATTTGTATTACTTGATGAAACATCCCGAATGTATAGCATTTGTAGCATCCGATTCGTTTAAGAAACAATTTGAAACTATCCTACAACACGATAGAGAACTATTTGACGAACCCATAGGTTGGCATACTAAAGTCATTTCTGAATCTCCTTTGGTTAGTGATTTTCCTACCCTTTGGAAACAACTCAATGAGAAATACAAAACGGAACTTACCGCTTTAGCATACAGACCCATTCCTGATGAAAATGAGGTTGCTAAATGCTTTGACGAATTAATAAAAAGAATGGTATGAAATTTACAGAAGCAAGTTTAGAAAAGGCTTTTATAGCGTTGTTGGCAAACGAAGGTTTTTCGCATCAGTTGGGAAATACTCTAGTGCGTAGCGTAGAAGAAGTAATCATCGAAGAAGATTTAATCCATTATTTACTCAGCAAATACGCCAGCAAACAACTCACTACTAATGAAGCCAAATCTATTGCGCTGCAACTAAAAACACTACCATCTAGCGATTTATACGAAAGCAACAAATCCATTATGCGATGGCTTAGCGATGGTTTTATTCTGAAACGTGAAGACCGAAACCAAAAAGACATCCACATCCAGCTGATCGACTACAACGGCTTAGAAGCGCAATTAAAAAGCACCGATTTAGATTGTATTGTCGCCGAACCCCGAGAACAATATCCACCCAATTACAACATTTACAAGTTTGTAAACCAGTTGGAAATTGTTGGTACAGAAAAACGTATTCCCGATGGCATTATTTACATCAACGGTTTGCCTTTGGTGGTGTTTGAATTTAAGAGCGCTATTCGAGAGGAAGCTACGGTTTTTAATGCCTTTGAGCAATTAACCAAACGTTATCGCAGAGATATTCCCGAACTATTTAAATACAATGCTTTTTGTGTCATCAGCGATGGTGTAAACAACAAAGCAGGTTCGTTTTTTGCCCCTTACGATTTTTATTATGCGTGGCGTAGAGTGGCAGGTTTGGCAAAAGATGTAGATGGTATAGACAGTATGTTTACCTTGGTACAAGGAATGTTGAACCAAAACCGTTTGCGAGATATTATCCGCAACTTTATTTACATACCCGATAGTTCTAAAAAGAACGATAAAATAGTCTGTCGCTATCCGCAATACTACGCTGCCAAACGCCTTTACGACAACATCAAACTGGCTCAAAAACCGAATGGCGATGGTAAAGGTGGTACTTATTTTGGAGCAACAGGTTGTGGTAAAAGTTTCACGATGCTCTACTTGGCTCGTTTGCTTATGAAAAGTGAACACTTTGAAAGCCCAACTATTGTAATGATTACCGACCGCACCGATTTAGATGACCAACTTTCAGGGCAGTTTACCAATGCCAAAAAATTTATTGGCGACAATACCGTAATAAGTGTAGAAAGCAGAACCCATTTGCGTGAGTTGATACAAGGTCGGCAAAGCGGTGGCGTATTCTTAACCACCATTCATAAGTTTACCGAAGACACCCAACTACTTAGTGATAGAAACAATGTGATTTGTATATCGGATGAAGCACACCGCAGTCAAGTTAACCTTGACCAAAAAGTAAAAGTTACTGAAAAAGGCGTTACCAAAACATTCGGCTTTGCTAAATATTTGCACGACTCTTTGCCCAATGCCACATTTGTAGGTTTTACAGGTACACCTATAGATGCCACGCTGGATGTATTTGGCAAAGTGGTTGATACCTACACAATGACCGAATCAGTTAAAGATGAAATCACCGTAAGGATTGTGTATGAAGGTAGAGCTGCAAAAGTAGCTTTAAACAATAGCGAATTAGAAAAAATAGAAAAGTATTACGAAGAAGCAGCCACGGCAGGAGCCAACGAATATCAAATAGAACAAAGTAAGGAAGAAACCACCAATATGAATGCTATTTTGGGTGATCCAAAACGCTTGCTTGCTTTGGCTAATGATTTTGTAACCCATTATGAAAACAGAATATCGGAAGGCGCAACCGTAAAAGGCAAAGCGATGTTTGTATGCAGTAGTCGAGAAATTGCCTATGAATTTTATAAAAATGTGATTGCCCTTCGCCCTGAATGGAACGAAATAAAAGCCGTAGCCGACCAAGAAGAAATAAGCGAAGAAGAGCAAAAGAAAATTAAGCCGATGGAGCGCATCAAAATGATTATGACCAGAGGCAAAGACGATGATGAAGCACTGTATAAAATGCTAGGCACATCGGAATACCGAAAAACACTAGACACAGAGTTCAAAAACGAAAAATCGAATTTCAAAATTGCCATTGTAGTCGATATGTGGCTTACAGGTTTTGATGTACCTTTCTTGGACAGCATTTACATTGATAAACCCATACAACAACACAATTTAATTCAAACTATTTCAAGAGTAAACCGTAAGTTCGAAGGCAAGAACAAAGGTTTAGTAGTCGATTATATCGGCATCAAGAAACAGATGAACTTGGCTTTAGCTAAATACAACAAAGGCGATGAAGATAATTTTGAAGACATTGCAGAATCATTGATTATTGTTCGCAATCATTTAGACTTGTTGGCAAACATTTTTCACACTTTTGATAACACGAAATACTTTAAAGGTACTACCATAGAGCAATTGAATACTTTGAATCGGGCTGCCGAGTTTGCTCAGCAAACCAAAGAATTTGAAACCCGATTTATGGGCTTGGTTAAGCGATTGAAAGCAGCTTATGATATTTGTGCAGGTAGCGAAAAAATAACTCAGACGGAAAGAGATTTTACTCATTTTTATTTGGCAGTTCGATCCATAGTTTTCAAATTGACCAAAGGCAATGCTCCCGACACGGCACAAATGAATGCCCGAGTTCGAGAAATGATTAAGGATGCTTTGCAAAGCGATGGCGTACAAGAGATTTTTAAACTTGGAGATGAGGATGAAAGCGAGCAAGATTTATTTGATGAAGATTATTTAGCCAAAATTGATAAAATTAAATTGCCGAATACTAAAATCAAATTACTACAGCAGCTATTAGCAAAAGTAATTGGAGAAATAAAAAAGGTGAATAAAGTAAAAGGGATAGACTTTACAAAAAAGATGCAAGTACTTGTGGATCGTTATAATCAGCGTGATGAAAATGATATTCTAAGAAGTGAAGTGTATGAAGAAATGGCAGAGCAACTCACTAATTTGATATTAGAAGTTCACAAAGAATTTTCGGCAGGTGACGCCTTAGGAATTGACTTTGAAGAGAAAGCCTTTTACGATATTTTGAAAGAATTGTGCGTGAAATACGACTTCAATTATCCCGAAGAAAAATTAATTGAATTAGCCAAAGCGGTCAAAGATTTAGTTGAAAGTCAAGCCAAATTCCCCGACTGGAACAAACGAGACGACATCAAATCAGCTTTGAAAGTTGGTCTTATTCTTTTACTCGACGAGTTCGGATATCCACCAGTGGACAAAGATGAAGTATATGTAGAGATTTTTGAACAGGCGGAGAATTTTAAGAAGAATAACACTTAACAAACAAAAAGGGTTAATACAAAAAATGAAAGCAGAAACCGTATTTAATGTTGCCATTCATCTTTCGGATTATGAACTTCAAAGATTAAATAATTTAATAGTGGATAAATTACAACTTAAACCTGAAAAAGTATTGAAGAAATTTTTCAAAACAGAAGAAGAAGAAAAAAGGATGCTTCGTTTAATTAAAACGTGTTTTTCAAAAATCAAAAAATAATTTTTTATGCCCCTAATTATGCCCCTAAAAAACAAAGCCCTTATAAAATAAGGGCATAACAGCTTTTCAGCAGAGAGGAAGGGATTTGTCTTTTCGATAAGCAGTCAATAAAATCAATACTTCGCAAAGTATTATATTTAAGTGACACCTCAACCGACACCTCTTTATCAGGATTACAATTATCTTAAATTCAAAGTAATCAAATATAAGCATAATAATCTGAATATTAAAACATCAAGACTAAAAAATGAACTAGTTATTTAATATCATTTTTGTGCGATTGGTTAAAAAATTGATTGGTCTATTTTCAAAATTTAACCAAAAATCAAGTGAGCTACTTGTTCATATTTTAATCCAGCGTATGAACAAAACTCTTCGATAGTTAGAAACTCATTTTCGAGCTTGTTGAGGTCAGTTTTAACTTTTTGCATTAATCTAGTACTTTGGCGATAACTCTTTCCGGTTATTCGCTGTATGTCCTTCGGATAGATGCACACCCTCTGTTTTTCAAATTTCATACATTAACTATGCCTTTGATTAGGCTTTCATTACCTTAAACCTACTTATCAGTAGGTTATAAGATTACACAAAAGTAATATTTTTTGAAATATAAATATCTCCTGCAATTTAATACTGTTTTGTGTTATTGCTGGTAGGCATTTATGTCGATTTAAGCCATTTATGTCGCTTTGCGACATATGGAACTGTGTTTACTTTTTTATTCTGTTTTATTGGATAAAATTTGTTTTCAAATCAATCGGAAGATGTTGCAACGGAAAGATGATTTATAGTAAAGTTTAATTTAAATTTTAGAAATTATGGCAAGACAGAAAGGCATAATCAAATTGAAAGGTACTATCGGAGATATTACTTTTTAC
The DNA here is from genome assembly GCA_945861915.1 of Flavobacterium psychrophilum. Classification (GTDB taxonomy): domain Bacteria; phylum Bacteroidota; class Bacteroidia; order Flavobacteriales; family Flavobacteriaceae; genus Flavobacterium; species Flavobacterium psychrophilum_E. The sequence continues at coordinate 28,371 of CAMAWK010000002.1, forward strand.
AAGACGAAAGACGGTCATTTGGCACGTGAAAAAGGCGGCATTGATGCCAGCAGAATTGCAAGCGATCCTGCGTTTCAAAGAACACGCGAAAATGGTTCGGAGTTTGGTCGAGCAGGTAAGGCAGGAAAGATTTTGAGAACGGCTCTACGACCTCTTTTAATCAATTCTGCCGATGGTAGAATGGTTAGTCGTTTAACACAAGCAATGATAAAAGTTATTCAAGCCGATTTAGTAAGTGTAAGAGGTTTGAGAAACGTAATTGATGGTGAAGCTGAATTGTTACTTGGTTTTGAATTTAATATTCGTGGAAAACTAGGGACCAGTTTATTTGCTCCTTTTGTGGCAACTATTGACCGCGCAACTGGTATAATCGAAGTTACATTGGCATCATTTATTCCAGCCAATATGATTGCTGCTCCATCTGGAACAACACATTTTAAAATCATTTCTGCTGGGACAGAAATAGATTTTGAAGCTGAAACATTTGTTGAAGCACATTCAGAAACAGCAATTTTACCTTGGGATTCAGTGGCGACTGCGGATATTACTCAAACCAATACCGTAACTCCAACCAGTACAAAACCATTATTCTTGGCTCTGGGTGTCGAGTTTTACCAAGAAGTAAATGGTCAAATGTACCCATTGAAAAATGGTGCTTTTAACCCATTATCGATTGCGAAAGTTGATAGTGGTGTGTAATGGTTATTTGGTTAACTAGAACTTATTTCCCTGAAGGAACAAACGGAAAACTCGAATGCGAAGGTAGATTAGTTTGTAAAACAATTGAATTGCCATGGAAGATGAACGAAACGAAAGTTTCCTGCATTCCAGAAGGGAAATATTTTATTAGAAAGCGATACAGCAAGAAATTTAAATGCCATTTGGAGGTTTTAGATGTGAAAAATAGGAGTTTAATCCTGTTTCATCCCGCCAATAATGCCTTGCAAGAATTGAATGGTTGTATTGCTCCTGTTACTAAACTTTCAGGGGCTGGTTTAGGTCTGATGTCCCGAAAAGCTTTTGCCAAATTAAAAAATTTGGTTTACAAAGCTTTGGACAATAAAGAAAGTGTTGAATTAATTATCCAATCTTAATTTTAGATTATGAAAAAAATCATTCATAGAGCGAAAGCTCCAACTCCAAAATTTTTCAAAGTGCTTCGAAATATTGGTTTGGCATTAGCTGCTGTTGGCGGAACCATCTTAGCAGCACCAATAGCTTTGCCCACTATTGTAACTACCATTGGTGGTTATGTCGTAGTAGCTGGAGGTGTTGTTTCGGCAGTTAGCCAATTAACAACTAAAAAAGATGCAAGTACAAAGTAACCCAACTTTAGTTGGTACTGCTGGCGGTACATTTTTGAGTATTGTACCTAATATCTTATCCGAAGATGTTGTGAAAACGATTATTTTAGCAACCGTTGGAGCCATTGTAAGTTTCACGATATCACTACTACTCAAATGCATAACAAAGAAGCACAAGAAATAGTTTAACTCTAGTTGGCTCCCATAGCTATCGGGGTTTGGGTTAAACTTGAAAATGCCCTTTCCTATTGGATTGGGCATTTTTCTATTAAATCTCCTCAAATAAGTTTAGCGTAACTTCTATAACCACAACTTCAGAATTATGAGTGTATAATTCTTGCCATTTTGCGCTATCAATTGCTTTGGCTCTGGTGTCGAAAATTCCAAAACACACTCTTGATGCTTTGGATTTCCAATTGTCGGTTTGGTACAAAATAAATAGCTTCATTTGTCAAAATTTAAAGTTAGAAATTGGTTTTTTATTTTTTACAATAGCGGTACAAAATCACTCTTTTTAAATCATTGATAAGATTGATGTTCTCGTGAAATTGCTTTTCTTTTTTCTCCAAAAGCTTGAGAGTTGCGATGTTTTTTTGATGTTCTTCGTGCTCCTGCATCATCAAACTGGCTTTTGGATTAAATTCGTTTTTGAAGTCTGGAAGGCGTAAAAATGGAATTACTGAACCGCAAAGGAACTGATGCCAAAACTTAGTTTTCCATAAGCTGTAAGCCACAAAATATAAACTTTCACAATCTTCTTCATTTTGAAAAATGACCACAAAACTGTTTGTAAATGGCTCTTTTTGTGGCTTACCGCTATTCATCCCTTTGTTCAATATGAATAAATGGGGTTTTGTATAACTGGTATTTTTCTGGTGGGTTTTAATGATAAAATTTGGCATACTTTCGGTTTTTAGGATAATGTGCCTCGCTACGTTTACTCACAAGTACAGTTTGTTTTTTTTGTATTCGTGAATTCCGCTTCGCTCCATTTCGCACACATTAAATTTTTCAAAAGAAAAAAAAGGAAAAAAAAGAAAGTCATCTCGCAAGTGGAAGTTTCAAGAAAAGCAAGTTTTTTCAAGAAAATACTACCCGGGATTTTACGATAAAGTTGTGCGGAATTGGAGTTTTGATTCCAGTCAAATATTGATGCGAAACGAAAACGTAGGGTGGAGATTTTATTGAAAACCGTAGGCTTGAACTTTCTTTTCTTGAAACTGGAACTTATCTTTACTTTCTTTTATTTATTATTTTTTTATTTTCCTTTCTACCGAAAAGTTGTTATGAAATAGGATCTAAAAAAGTTGATTCGGAAGATGGAAGTTCTTCAGAAAGGGTATGAAATTTTAAAGCAGAAAAAGAAACATCAAAACCATTCCTATTATTTTTCTACTTTAAAATTTCATACTCTTTCCTAGGTTTGATTTTGTGGGTATTGAAAATCACTTTTTTTAATATTTTTAATTTTAGGTAAAAGTTCCAAGTGATTTTCAATACTTACAAAAACAATGAAAAGATAATTCCTAGTGCGATGAGGCAGAAGCGCAGGCAAGTGTGTGATTTTTTATTTGCTTACTGGGGTGTTTCTGATTGTTTTTATGATGGCTTGATGCCACAATCGCTCTTGGAATTAGTAGATTTTCAATTTTCAAAAAATGTGCTATGAAATTGATATGGCATCTTGGCCATCGTGAAAACAATTACTTCGATGATTCTGGCAAATAAAAAATCACACTCTTGCTGGCTTTTTGGTTTTATGGGTAGAAAAATGGCTTTATCCATAGGCAAATCAACTACAAGTTAAAGCCATTTTTCTACTCATAAAAGCAATGCAAACACTACCGATTTAAACACAAAGTTGCTAAAAACAGTGACCGTGAAAGTTCTTGAAAGTAATTAAGTTCGAAAAATGTTCTTATGAAATAGCTAAGGTTGTTGAGGGCGGTGGTGAAGGGTGGTTTTTTGAGGAGCCGGCTGGTGCGAGGAAGCTGCTCAAAAAACCATCCTAGAGCCACCGCCTTGCGCGTTGGGTGTGGCGGCTGTTTTACATAAATGATATTATAACTTCATTGCAAAAACCAAAAAACAATATAATCGCTTTGTAATGAATTATAATACTCAATTATGTAACACAGCTTGGGGGAAAAAATTACTGGCGCAAGTTGCGAAGCATACGTGTTTTTTCTAAAAACTGTGCCAGTAATTTTTTTGGGAGCGTTGGCAAAGGAGTGGCATCTGAAATGTAAAACCTCCTTTTTACTATCGAACAAAAAAAGATATTCTCGCTATTGAAAATGAAATTAGCCTTTCGAATGTTCTCAGGACAGCCTATGAAGTAAACTGCAGCTATGAGTTAGTAATATTTAGACTAAACTAGGATTTTGTGCAGATGAATGAGATAATTACCAACTTTTATCTTTTATTAATTAGTATTACTTCTATAAAAATTCATTTACTACTTTATAAGATAACTAAATATGTCTCTTCATTTTAGGTTAAAACACAAAGTAATAATTAAAATAAATTGTACATTTTGTATTAATTTAAAAAAAATATGTAATTTTGTAACAGAAATTATCGACTTCTAAAACTACTTTTAAATCAAATTCAATCAGACTATGGGAACTATAACGGGATTAGTAATTAAAGGATTGCGAGAAAGATATGGGTATACACAAGATAAATTAGCAAGTTTTCTTGATATAAAAAGAGAGATGATTAGTTTTTACGAAAATAATGAAAGAGAAGTTCCTCTTGAAATTTTGGAGAAATTATCTGATTTGTTTGGTGTAGAGTTGGATGCGTTTTTTAGTGAAACCGCAGAAGAGGCTATGGCGGAAGTTGTATTTGCCTTTAGAAAAGATGCCGTTAATGAAAGTGATATGGAAAAGCTTTCTGATTTTGGTAAGATTGTGAAAAATTATATTAAAATTAATCGTTTATTTCATGGCATATAATGAGAAAATATTAGAAGCCAAGGCAAATCAATTTCGTAGAAAATTAGGATTTAGCACAGAAAATTCTATCGATTTAGAAAAATTCTTGTTGACTTTAGGTGTTTTAACTGTGTATAAGCCTTTGGAAAGTGAATTTTCAGGGATGGCTCTTAAAAACAATGACAATTTATTTATGTTAATCAATTCGGCATTGCCTGTTGGTAGACAAAATTTTACCATTGGTCATGAATTGTACCATTTATTTGTTCAAAGTGATTTTAGTTTTCAGATGTGTAATGCCGGTAAATTTGACAAGAAAGATAAGGAAGAGTATAATGCAGATATTTTTAGCTCCTATTTTTTAATGCCGGAAGCAGCCATAATGAAACAGATACCTGAGAAAGAATTGGGTTGGGGTGAAACTATTTCATTAGCAACTATCATCAAAATGGAGCAATATTTTGGTGTTTCCAGAGCTGCCCTTTTGGTACGATTAAGTAAAGGAAAGTATATACATTATGATGATTATAAATGCTATTTGAAAGGGGTCATTAAAAGTGCTGTTGAACATGGATATTCTGCCGAATTATATGAAAGAAATAATGATGAAAAAGTTATAGGTGATTATGGTACTAAAGTAAAAGCTTTGTTTGATGTTAATAAAATTTCTGAAAGTCATTATCATTCTTTGATGCTAGATATTGGTTTAGATATAGATGATCCAAAATTTAATGATGATGGGGAAGAAAACTAGTACTGAACTAAGAATATTATTGGATTGTGATGTCATCATCCATTTTACAAAAGCAGGTCAACAACTGCTTTTACCAAAAATATTTCCAAATCGATTTGTTATTTTGGATAAGGTAAAAGCGGAATTGGATAAGCGAAAAAAAAGCATCGTTGCTTTAGAGAATTTTATAGAATGGTCGAAAATTGAAGTAATTCCTTTTCCAAAAGATGTTGTTGTTATTAAAGAATATGCTAAATTAAAATACAATATGGGTGATGGAGAAGCCGCCTGCTTGGCTGTAGCTAAACATACCAAAGACTATATTGCCAGCAGTAATTTAAAGGATATAAGAGAATATTGTAATCATTTTGGTATTGTTTATCTGACTACTATGGATATTCTATTAGAAGCTTATCAAAAACGCTTATTAACAGAAACTGAATGCAACACTTTTATTAAAGAGGTAAAAACAAAAGACAGTAAATTAATTGATGGTATTAATACCATTACACAATATGAACTACTGGTAAAAAAATAACCGAAGCAAACTGGAATAGCGCTTCGGTCGGATGAAATAAAAGTTTGACCGCTCTATATTTCTTCTGCAAAAGTAATAGAATTCTATTTATTACCTAATTATTCCTTGGGTTTTTAGCCAAACGCCTCAGTATTAAAAAGTTTGGCTAGACAAAATCATTAACAGCTATGGCTAAAAATGGTAAAGTTGGAGACGGACATCGTGTAGGTGCCGTAAAAGACCGTAGTCAAACTTATAATCCAAAAACGGAGCAGTGGGTAAAGCGTGATGCTGACACTGGTCGTTTTATGGATGTTAAGCAAGATGGTACTCCATTCAAAGGTGTTACTAAAGAAAAGTAACATTAGGTAGCTGATTGAACACGGCTTGGTGTTGTTTGGAATTCTATTAACTCCTAAATTATTTAAAATGAGTAATTTAACTAAGTTCCCTGTTAGGGAACAAGCAACGCTTTGCCATAAAAGTAACTGTATAACAGTTTATGGCGGAACGGCTCAATTTGTTAATGCGATAGCAGTAACTGTTGCGGTTGTTTCTATAATAGCATTGATTGCAAAAGCATTGAAATAATGCTATTAAAAACGAGTTTTGCATTGGTAAAACTCGTTTTAAAAATGATTAATAAAAAATTATGGAAAATAAAACATTTAAAATTTTATCTATTGATGGTGGTGGGATAAAGGGATTGTATAGTGCCTCTGTTTTAGCTCGAATTGAGGAAAAAACAGGTAAAAGAATATCTGATTGCTTTGATATGATTTGTGGGACTTCGACAGGAGGCTTAATTGCTTTGGGGTTAGCCAATGGAATGTCTGCACAATCATTATCAGATTTATATTTTGAAAAGGGATCTAAAATTTTCCCTACCTCAAATTATATTTTTATTCGAATTGTCCAATCGAAATGGAAATTTTTCAAACAATTGCTTTTCTGTAATAAGCATTCTATAAAACCATTAAAGTTGATTTTAGAAACTATTTTTGGAGACAAAACTATGAATGATGCTGATAATCTTCTATGTATCCCAAGTTTCAATTTGACTACAGGAGAACCTAGAGTTTTTAAAAATTCACATTCAAAGACAGGTTTTTTTACGGATAAAAATATAAAACTTGTAGATATTGCATTAGCAACTTCTGCCGCTCCAAGCTATTATCCAGTTCACGAGCATAACAACTTTTTATATACTGACGGAGGTGTTTGGGCAAACAATCCTTCACTTTGTGGATTATTAGAAGCTATTGATTATTATGTTGGAGAAGGAAAAGAATATGATGATTTTAGCATTTTATCAATTTCTAGTATAACTAATCCAAATGGTTGGATATCTACTTCAAATAAATCAAAGTCAATTATTGGTTGGAAAGAAAAGATGTTTCAAACGGCTTTGGATGGACAATCTTTTTTTACAGACTATTTTTTGCTGAAAATTGTACCAAAAATAACTCCAAAAGGAAATTATTTTAGAATAAAGTCTCCTGAATTGTCGAAAGCTCAAATCAATGTTATTACTATGGATAGAGCTGACAAAAAAGCACTTAAAACGATTAGAACATTGGGAAATCATATTGGGAATACCTATGCAATGAAACCCGAAATACTTGAATTTTTTAATACCGAAAAAACATATAAAAAATAAAATACTATGGCAAACTGTCACAATTTGTTTGGAGAATTTAATACAGAAATCTCTTTGACATCAAATAAAAAATCAAAAATAACTATCTCTAAAGACAATATTAGAGAAAGAATTAGAAAATATTTTAAAGAAAATCATTCTGAATATACTCCAAAATTCTACATACAAGGTTCTTACAAAATGAAAACTGGTATTAGAACTAAAGATGATATTTGTGATTTGGATGATGGCGTTTACTTCTTTAGAACACCAGATGTAACGGCAACGACATTGCAAAATTGGATTTGGGATGCCGTTAATGGATATACGGCAACTTCTCCAGAACATAGAAAAAAATGTATTAGAAATATCTTTTCCGGCGATTATGAAATTGATATTCCAGTTTATTATAAAGTGAGCGGTCAAGAATATAAGATTGCTGTTAAAAATAATGATTGGGAAGATAGCGATCCAAAAGCACTTATTGATTGGTTTAACAGTAATAAAGATGCCAATGGCAAGATTGTAAAAGTCATAAAAGAATTGAAGGCTTGGTGCGATTATAAAAGAAATAAAATGCCAAGTGGACTTGCAATGACTATTCTTGCTATGAATGCAAAAAATAATATTGTTCTAAATGATAGAGACGATATTTTATTGACCGATATTTTGAGAGAAATTAAAAAAACTTTAGCTCAAAAATTTGAATGTATTGTTCCTGCCACTCCAAAAGATAATTTATTTGCTGATTATGATGAAACAAGAAAAACTAATTTCTTAGCTAATTTGGATAGTTTTCTCTCTGATGCAGAAGCAGCATTGAAAGAGCAAAATCATCTTAAAGCTAGTAAGTTATGGCAAAAACATTTAGGGAATAGATTTCCTGATGGAGAGGACAAAAATGAACAATCAAATAGTAATTCTGCAACGATAACAGGTGCTGCATTATCAAGACCTTGGGGAAAATAAAAAATGAATGGTCATACAATCTTTGAGGAGCAAGTAACAGCTGTTGTTGAGAAATACAAGGGATTATCTTTTAAAATTGAAGATGGTATTCCTTGTGTTTTCGGGACTATTGTTTTGCTCGATGAATACGGGAATATTGAAGATACTTATCAAATTGAGATAAAGGCTGTAATTGATTATCCTTATTGTTTTCCTTTGTTATTTGAAACTGGAGGACGTATTCCAAGAAATATTGATTGGCATATATTTGAAAAAACAGGAAACTGTTGTATTGCTTCTCCTCCAGAGGAATATATCATTTGTAATACTGGAATTAATTTACTTCAGTTTGTAGAAAATCAAGTGAAAAATTATTTTTATAGCCAAACATTCCGCAATCAGAATGGTTATTTTTTAAAAGAACGGTCTCACGGTAATGCAGGTTGGATTGAGTTTTTTGAAGAAACTTTTATGACAAACAATATTTTCAATATTGAATTTGGGCTAATTCAAATACTTGAAGTCCAAAAAATTGATAGGGTTTCTGATTGCTTTTGTGGTAGTGGCAAAAAATATAGAAAGTGTCATAAAATAAGTTATGCTATTTTATCTAAATTGACTGATGATAATGTCCGAATGTTTATTGAGTGTTTGAGGAATTCTAATGAATACAAATTAGCAAAACACAAACAATCATTAGGATTGTATTTTTAGTATAGGACAGTGTCAATTTTTTTGATATTTGTAACCATTCCTATTCCTTTTTTATGTAGGTTCCCTTTATTTTCAATAACTCTTTTTTCTGTTCATCAATTAATTTTTCCAATTTATCGAACATATACACTATTCTTTTTTCATTATCATTTGATAGCTCAGAATCATTTAAATCAGCATTTCCGATATTAAAATTATTATCAGTAAATATATCTATTAATTCAAGAAAATGAATTTGATCTTCGGTTAGGAATTCTTTATTTTCTTTCATCCATTCTTTGTCCTTGCATAAAATGTCTTTATGTAAGTTCATTTGAATAATTCTATCATAAACTTCCTCAGAATTGTTTTTTACCAAATCGATTAAATGAGCCCATTGATTTTCACGAGGTAATTTGTTGTGTCTTCCAATCCAACGTGGTAACACACTATCTTCCTCTTTTTCTTTTAAGACTTGCAATATTTCTATTACTGGTCTTAGGTCATCCAAAGGTTTTGTAATTGGTAAATTTTCCTTTTGAGACCATAATTTAAGTATTTCGCTGCAACATTCTTGTTGTAATAATCTTTTTTCTTCTTTTGATGTAGCTTCCTCAATATTCTGAATTAACTCTGCAATATAATGAGACATCCACCTTGCTAAAGTATTTACGGAATATTGCAAGTCTAATTCCTTTACCAACTTTTTACCCAATTTTATAATCTGTTCCTCTGAGTGTTTTGACTGTTCCATCTGACTTAATTAAATAAATTTTGACACGGTTTCTATCATCATCATATCTTTTTCTGTATTCTCGTTCTTCGAGTTGTCTTTCTATTACACATTTTATTATTAATGATTTTTTTTCTGCTTTTAAAACATTCAATATAAATTCACTATCAACTCTAAAAAGAGTTCCAGAAGTTTCTAAATCTGTATTATATTTTTTGTATCGATACTCTTCGTCAGATATTTCATTCCAATTTTCAAATATGCTTATTAATCGATTTTCTGAGTAACTATGCTTATATCGATAATCGTATTCAATATCAAAATGAGTATGAACTGTTTTTCCAAACCGAATATATCCTTTACTAGTATTGTTAAACAAAGAATCGTTGGAATCAAGTCCGTCAAATTCGCTGGTAACATCCATTAACCATCCTCTTAGAATGAATCCATTTTCACTAATTGATTCTTTATCATATTCATCTTCATCTTCTTCAAAAGGGATAGAGTAGTCATAACTATCTTTCGTTGTCTGCAATGCCCTCAATAATGCCTCAGCACCTTTGTTTGATACCAAGCAAGATCTTATTGTTATCGTTTCCTCATTAACTCCACTATTTTTACTAATTCCGCCATAAATATTTAAAAATGTATTTTCATCATCATTTAAAAAGCCAATAGTTTTATCGAAATAATCTTCTGGAATAATCTTCTTCCAATCTAAATCATATTTAGTAATTTCATTTTTCCAATACTCAGATTTTAAAGGAATGGGATCTCTCAAATCTGACAGACAGAAATTATCAAAAGCGCTTGCCTTAGATTTCAACCAATGTTCCCAACTATTCCAAGTTGAATCGGTTTCTAACAAAGGCTCATTTTCTAATAAAAAATTAGCAGCACAATACATTGAATGATACTCGAAATATATAGATAAATCTTCTACTTCAGGGTTGCTTCCGTGATCATTCCTTGTTAAATACCAATCTCTATCATACAATTGACCTCTGATAAAATCATCTTTATTTGGATTCCCTGTGTAGCCCCATTTCTCAGTAATAAATTTGTCTGCAATATCAGCTACATCATATTCTGATAAATTAAAAGCATTTCCAACTCTATTATACCAATATGGTAAAGTATCTGTTGGATCAAATCTAAATTGCCATTCTTTTTTGGACTTAGTTGAATATTTCCTTTGTTCTCTGCTATATTTTTTTTCCTCTACATATCCCAATTTACTTTTATTGACTTCTTGAATATTTAAAAATTCTATATTTGAATATATAGAATTGTCAAAAGTGTAAAGATTCAAACAGGACTTTTTTACATAATGCCTTATGAGTACGTGAGGAAGTTCTTGACTCATCAATTCATTATAGAAAATATCTTTAAAAGGAATAATTATGCGCGGGTTTTCAATAGAAATTCGATCTATTGCAATCCATAAGTATAATTTGGCTGACATCCAGTAATAGATATATTCCTTATTTTGAAACGGGAAACAATCTAGTTCCTTTTGTTTATCCAATAATATTTTAAGTATTTCAATATTTTTAAGGTTTACTAATCTTCTGACAGAATGAATTGCTCTCCATCGTAATTTTTTATCTGGATGACCAAGAAGGAATTTTAATAGATAAGCTACGTTTTCATTTTCATTCGTTGGGGGTGTTAGCCCTTCAACCCAATAACCATCTGCAATTTCAGGTTTGATTTTGGAATTCCATCTTTCAAGAACCCATTGTAATAGTTTTTCATTATTGCTTGGTAATAGTTTACTTTTAATCAATTCAAAAGAGCTATAAATAGATTCGTCAGATAGCAAATCTATCTTTTGTGGTAAAATTTCTATCATAATGTCAGCTAATTGAGAATCATCAATAGAAAATAAGTTTGCAAACTGCTTTATTGACCAAATACTTAAATTATTCCCGTAGTCAAAATGATGAAGTTTAGCTTGTAAGATGTATTTAAATTTTTCTTTCTTCCAATTTTTAATTTTTGGGTAATACTCCCATTCATTAATAGCTTTTTCTATAGTACTTTCAAAAGAATGAAAATCCAATAAATTATCACTGACATCAACTAAAGCATCCAAAAATTCAGTATATTCATCTGGGGAACATTTATCTAAAACATCTGAAAGAAAATTTTCAATACTCCAACGATGGTTATATGTTTCTGCATTATTCGAAATAATGAAATCAATAGCTTTTTCTATTTCTTTTGTTGAGGAACAATCGAATTGATTTAAATCAATGTTGTGTAGAAAAGTTTCTTTTTTGAAGTTATTAATTTCTGATTTTTTACTCTTCCCTTCTTCAAGTGTGTCTAAAAAATCTAAATAATTTTTGATTTCAGTTAGAAGATTGCTTTCTATTAATTTTCCTGACTTTACTTCATCATATATCTTTCTTGTAAAATGCTTGTCCTTATCCAATCTTAAAGACCTAAACTCTGACTGTATAAATCTACTTTTAAGCTCCGAATTACCTGTTTCATCAAATTTTTGAATTAATAACTTATAAACTCCCTCTAATTCTTCATAGCGGTAATTTGTTTTTAAAGGGAGCAACGAACCAGCAACAATATGGTCAATATAACCTTTCTCAATAGCTATTTTAATCAAGGAAATTATTTCTTCACCAATTTTAATTATATTTCTATGATGCCACCTACATATTGTAGCAAACATAGAAGACATATCGATATTCGAAATACCCAATAATCCTTGTAAATATGGAAAGTGCTTTTTATCATAATAACTTAGCTTTATGTCACAATATTCAATAAAACGGGCATATTCATAAGCTAAATGCGAATTGGGTTTAGGAATTCCTACTTCCGATAAATCATATATAGTTCTGATTTGAGAAAAGGCTTCATAATCTATCTCGGAAGTTGCTTTTATAGCTTCGTCAAAGAAGTATACACTAAAGGAGTTATCAATTTTACTACTGAAAAGCAAGCATTTAATGTAGTTTTCTGTAGCTTCTTTTGCTGAAAAATTCGAATCTTTAATTAATTTGTCCGATTCATCTAATAGTTTAAACGAAATTTTAAGTAGATCTTTTAGTAAAATTATTTTTTCTAATATTTCAAATCTAAGCCTTAATTTACTTGTTTGGCTGTCAAAAGAGTTAATTATTAAATCAATTAATTGAACTTTATTATCAAATAAAATTGCAGTCTCAGTTAATTTTCCTGAAAGGAATATTAATCTGTCATTTGACCAATGTCTGTTTTGATATTTAAAATTATAATCATTTTGAATATTATTACATATTTCTTGAAATTTAATAAGACAATCAGATTGAGTCATTCGCCCTGTAAGCAAATCTGAACGTAATTGATAAATGGGTATCGCATATTTAAAAAATCCTGTAAACTCATTTTTATCATTCTCTAGTGAATTTCTTTTTTCATAATCTTTAATTTGGTCTATGTTCTTGAATTTTTCAGGATAAAAAGACTCTATATTTGACTCCTTATTTTTTAAAGAAAAATCCAAAGTTTCTTTCATTAAATTAATATCCATTAAAACTTCCTCTTTTCCATCTGAGTAATTATTATAGAAATCAGGAATTCTTTCTAATGGCTTTTCATTTATATAATTTAGATTATCAAATATTATTTTTTGTTCAATTTTATGATTAGCTAATATTCCACAAAACTGTATAATAAGTTGTTGAAAACTGTCGTTAAACTTGATTTGTCTTTTTGACAAAACTTTTGACAAATGATTAGCTACTAACTGTAAGTCAAAACATTTGATAGATTGATTATATTGAAATAATTTACAGATAATAAATAACTTTACATCTATACGGAAGTGGGAGTATTTAGACCACTCATCAATATTTTCTTTTGTAGAAAAGCTAATAATATTCTCTACTAAATAATTTCCAGCGGATAACCTGATTTGCTTAGGAGTCCATCTATTTATTGATTCAATTCCCTTGTCTACACCCGATAATCTTAAAATAGTTTCTGTCTCATAGGCAATATCAAGACTGCTGATGGGATAATCTTTTAACTCTTTTTTCCTTTTCTGATTTCTCCAATTCAACCACTCCCGAGCCGTTTTTAAATGTTTTAATGCGATTTCTTTACTTTCTAATTTGCGAGAATATATTCCTGCTAATTTTAAATGAAATGCACCTGCCCAAGGTTTTTCTTCCGATCTTAGTTTTAGTCTGTATAAAGAAACCTCATCTCCAAATCTTGTTACTAAATCGGGATAATCTGTTAGTAATTGAGTAAGTGCTTTGTCTGTTTTTGATTCTTCTGCAGAAATAAATAATAATTTGAAGTAGGTTAAATCATCCTGAATATCGTTACTAACTTTTAAAGCTAATTTTGTTCTGTTTATATAAATTTCCCTATTTCTTATAGGGTCTTTTGGATAGGTTAATAATTTTCTATTTAGAACTATATCTACCAATTTTTGCTTGTATTCAGAAGTAAACAAAAGACTCCCTAAATTAATTGAGGCATATTCATCTACTTCAGATTTACTCAGAAATATTTGAGTAATTTGTTGCAGTTCTTCTAAAGTAATATGATATGTTTCTCGAATGTAATTTTCAAAATCCTCATCTCTAAAACTAAATAGATCCTCATCTAAAATAAGGCCATTCCAAATATCAGAAGACAGATCTTTTAGAAAATCTATTTCAACTTTCATTATCTCTGATAAATAGCTTATTGGCACAGGTCTTGGGAGGGAAATCAATAATTTAAAAAATTGGTCAACAAGAGTTTTTTTATCTTTTCCAATTCTACTTATGGCTTGTTCAATTTTATCTAAAATTAAATCTCCTACACTTTTCCCGTTTGGTTTCAGATAATTTATAACTTCATTTATTCCTTGTTTTTTAAGATTTAAAGAATAAAACTGGACTCTTGGTATTCCTTTAGTATATGAATGAAATTCCGAAACTTCTTCATTGGTAATATTTGGAAAGTTTTTTTTTGAAAATAATGTTGTTTCCTCTAAACTAAACGATTTTAATTCAATATCGATATTTTTATCTGGAAGTTTAAGTGAGCCTTTCCTATAAGTTCTTGAAGTTACTATAATATGGCATCCCTCAGGAATTTTAATATTTACAAGATCTTCAACAAAACTCTTTTCTCCATTATTATTTGCTGCTGTAATGCTATTATCGGCTGCGTCAATTATAAGTATTAAAGAAGCAAGTGAGTTTCTAGCTTGCAAAATCTCAACACCTTCTTTAATTCTTTTAATTAATTCTTTTAAATAAATATCATCTGATTCATTCTGTACAAGTAGAAATTCTGTTCCAACATTTTTTGCCAATTCATTTGCTAATTGAGCAATTGCATTTCTGTGTAAATGTCTTTTATCTTCTGGATTTTGATATTTTCCTACCCCATAACAATCAAATAAAATACATTCTGAATATTCAGGAAGAGTTTTTTTTATTTGATTAATTATCGTTGATTTTCCTATTCCAGCTCCTCCGTGAATACAAATTGGTAAATAAGAGGTATTACCCTCAATTATTGATATAATGTCTTTTAGTTGTTCTCTCTCAACTGTATTAGGATTGTTCTCAAAATTTTGAGATACTGGAAATAGATTTTCTATACTGCTAAATCCAAAGTTAGCAACTATATCAATCAATGTTACTGTTCTTTCTTCGCGATTTTCAGGCATCATTTTATCCCAAATCATTTTAAATAATGAGTTAAACTGATTTTTAGACTGTATGCTTGTTTTAGATATAGATTTTATTAACTCAAATTTCAGTAATTGTCTTGAACTTGTCCCACAATCTTCAAAATCTAATAATCTTATAAAATCCGTGAACTCGTTCAAGTTTAACTTTGAAGCTTTCCTTAATTTAGAAAAAGGTTCTTTTGAATATTCAGGAAATTCATTTAAAACGACATTAAAACTTAGAGTTCTTTTATTTCTATTCAAGAAATCTTGAATTTGAGTAATTTGATTTAAGTGCGAAACGTTAATGTTTCTGTTACTGATTAGCTTAATTTTGATTTTTTTGATTACCTCATCTCTTCCAAATTCATCCAAAAAAGTTTTAAAAATAGTAGCTAATCTATGAATTATTGATCCATCAAAGGAACTTGTTTTTTTTCCTTCATATAGTTTTGAAAAGCTAAAATTTTCATTTGCTCTTCGTGTACTATATTTCAATTGGGATATGACAATAGATTCTGCACTTTCAAAATCATTTCCTCCAGAATATTGTGTTAAATCAATTCCTAAAAACTTTTCACCAGAAGAATCTATTTTTTTTGATAAGTTCTTTTCAAATCCTTCAATTGTAATAGCCTTTAAACTTGATTTTTCGAAATTTAGTAATTCAAGTGATTTTTTAATTGTCCACAATATATGAAAATCATCTCCTGCACTTGATAAATCTGCATCTGGAATTGTCTTGGGCTTTGTCATAAATTAAAAAATGTTTAAATTTCAAAAGTTATTTCATTTCTATTAATCCTTTTTTCAACTCCTCCAGTATTTCAACTGCATATTTTAAATCCCAGTCTTTATCTCTAATCCATTGTTTTGCGATTGCTGACTTCTCGACATTCACCACATTCTCATTTATAGTTTTTAGGATTCTGTCGTTTATTGCTTTGGAAACGCTTAAAAATTTACTGGCTTTTCGTCCTAATACTCTTGCTGCAATTTTAAACTGGTCTAGTTTATCATCATCTGGGAAAGTATCAAAATGGTGTTCTAGTATTTCATCAAAATTTAAGTCAAAATAATGTTCTATAATTCTTAAAATATCATACAAATCGTTGCCGCGATCCTCAGGTCTGTCACTCCAAGCAATCAGCTTCAAAATAACCATTCCTGGTAATGATGGAATTTGTAAAGATTTTTCTTCTATCTTAATTGTTTCCGGTTCTTGTAATACTTCAGTAAGTCCTAATACGTGTAAATAGGTATCCCGTTGATTGAAATTTACCGTAAACTTTTCTTCAATTTCTCCAAAAGGCATTAAGTCAATGACGGTGTTAAATTTGGGATGGTAAAGTGTCCAAGGTGCTTCCACTTTGTTAAATCCAAATTTAAGAAGTTCTTCAACAATTGATTCAAACTCTTGAATAGAGGAAATCATTATCGCAAAATCGATGTCTTTTGTACCTCTGCTAGGTTTGATACCGTCTCTTAAAAGATTTAAGGCTACTGCACTTGCCCCGATTAAATAATAAGGCACATTTAGTTTAATCATCACTTCATCAATGCAATCAAAAACTTCTTTAAAGTATGGTATGGCTAGTTCTTTATAGGTTTGGTTCGATGTATTCATTGAAAATTAATTTTGCAGTTTCTTTACACCTTTTGTCATCAGTAATCATTAAATCAGCATATACTAATTCGTTTGGTGCCGTATTGGCATTGTAATTAGTATTCCAAAACATATCGTAAACTGCTACCTCTCCTTCATCATCTGGCAATAGCTTATAATTTAGTATTAGTTCTTTTGTTGTTTCTTTTGTGTATAAGATGAATTTTTCTGGGCGCAAATGGTTGGTTATTATATCCCCCGCAGGTTCGCCACCCCAAACTGTTTTATCGGTATTTAAAGGTACGGTTCTCCAATCTTTATCTTTGTTTTGAAATCTAAATCGTTGTTTAAAAAGAGTAGGTTTTAACGTTTGCTCGAATTCTGTAATCCATTTGTTTAGTAATTCTTCATAATTATTGATTGCATATTCATTTTTGTTGAGTCTTATGATTAAATTAGTTTCCAATAATCCATTTATAATCAAGGGAATATTACCCAATGCGACATTGGTTACTTCTGCAATTTCGCGTTGCGTTTGATTGATTAATTTAGGTTTTAATAGAAAATGAAAAATTACTTTTAATCCTGTTTTGGTAAATGCTCTATTTCCTTTTTCTTTTTGAGTTTTAATTGCTTCATTGGTGTCTATATACAGGAATAAATTATCGGTATTAATATACACATTCCCATTACCTTCAAGATAATTCACTCGATTTTCTCGAAGTTCTTTTTTTACTTTGGGATATAATTTTTCTGCCACCAATAAAAAATTGATATATTTAGTTTTATAATTGAGAATATTAAATAGTTGATGATTTTTAACATCTTTCTTTATTTCAACAAAAAATATGTTTTTCTGATTGTTTACAACCAAGCTTAATTCCCCATCAACTCCTTTATACTTAAGATAATCAATAGTTTTCCACTCCCAATTGATTGGAATATTTTTCTCTAAATTATGAATCGCATTATTTAAAATTTCTATTTCATTCATTGCAAAAACTCTTTATGTTCATTATTTATTTATGTTCATTATTCGTGAACAAATTAAAAATATGAACAAATATATCCATTTTACATACACAAATGATATTTAGAGCAGATTTTTTTGTTACTGAAAATAGTATTAACCTGCTGGAAAAATTTACAAAATCTATGCTCTTGCCTGTCAGTAGAAGAGAACAAGTAACACACTTAGAATAGCTGGTTTTAACAAAAAAACAGGCAACTACGCCTGTTTTTTTATGTTCTTTTTACCTGTTTTACTTGCCCTCGTTGGCAGGCACAGTTTGAAAAACTGCGCTAACCAACACAAGAAATTTACTGCATATCTAGGACGTTCGGTTAGACTTCGCCAAGCTCACCCTAGTTTTAATAATGGTTATTTATAGAACACTTCTAACAGCTGGATCGGGCACTTGCACCAGCTGGGGATTGACCCGCATAGTTTATAAATTACACTCCGTTTTAACCATAAAAAAACAGGCAACTACGCCTGTGTTTTTATGTTGTTTTACCTGTTTTACTTGCTCTCGTTTATGGCACAGTTTGCAAAACTGCGCTATCCAACACAAGAAATGTATTGCATATTTAGGACGTTAATTTTTTTTTATAAACAAGAAGCAACACTGTTACGAGTTGCTTTTTTTGCTATAATCGCGTTGCAAACGCTACGATTTGTCTTTTAATTTAGGTAGGCAC
>CAMAWK010000003.1 GCA_945861915.1 Flavobacterium psychrophilum
GTGTTTTTTAATTTTTTATCATCATTTGGTTGTAATGAGACGAAAGAAAAAGTTAAAAAAGCAGCTAAGACTAAAAGTACTATTTTGTATTTCATGGTATTTTTATTAAATGTTAATTTTCAAATATAAGACTTTTCATAAAACCAACCGAATTATTAAAAACAAGAAAAAGGAAAAAAAAATTCGCTCATTGAGCGAATTTAATTATTATTTAAAACGGCATATCGTCGTCGTCCTGATTCAAATTACTGCCAAAAGCTTCGTTAGCAGAAGGAAGATTCTTGGTTTGAAAAGGATTATCATCATGATTCATTTTTGAATGAAACTCACCATCAAATCCGCTACCATAGTCTTCTAAATTGTCAAATTTTCCTAGATTTCCAATAAATTTCAATCTAATATTTTCAAGAGAACCGTTTCGGTGTTTAGCGATAATAAACTCAGCCTGACCCGCTGTTGGCGATTGCTCTTCGTCGTCCCATTCATCAATTTTATAATATTCTGGGCGATAAATAAACGATACAATATCGGCATCCTGTTCAATCGCTCCTGATTCACGAAGGTCAGATAGTAAAGGTCTTTTACTTAAACCACGAGTTTCCACAGCTCTAGATAATTGAGAAAGAGCAATTACTGGCACACTTAACTCTTTGGCCAAAGCTTTTAAGTTTCTAGAAATGGTGGATATTTCTTGCTCTCTATTTCCACCACCTTTGCCATTTCCACCAGCAGTCATCAACTGCAAATAATCTACAATTATCAATTTTATGCCATGTTGCGATGCCAATCGTCTGGCTTTGGCTCTTAAATCAAAAATAGAAAGCGAGGGCGAATCATCAATAAAAAGGGGTGCTTTTTCAAGATTCTTCACTTTAATACTCAGTTGTTCCCATTCGTGTTTTTCGAGTTTTCCTGTTCTTAATTTTTCCGAAGACAATCCTGTTTCAGAAGATATTAATCTAGTAATCAACTGAACAGAAGACATTTCTAGTGAAAATAAAGCTACTGGCTTTCCAAAATCTATAGCTATATTTCGTGCCATTGAAAGTACAAACGCCGTTTTCCCCATCCCCGGTCGAGCTGCAATAATTATCAAATCGCTAGGTTGCCACCCTGAGGTTATTTTATCTAATTTTTCGAATCCTGTAGCAATTCCACTTAAGCCTTCTTGTTTTGCAATTTCTTCAATTCGTTTTTTGGCTTGCAACACTAAACTTCGGGCTGTTTCAGAACTTCTTTTAATATTGCCTTGCGTTACTTCGTACAATTTAGACTCGGCTTTATCTAACAAATCAAATACATCGGTGGTTTCATCATACGATTCCTCAATAATATCAGAAGATATCCGAATCAAACTACGTTGAATGTATTTTTGAAGAATAATTCTCGAGTGAAATTCAATATGCGCCGAAGAAGCAATTTTTTGAGTTAGTTGAATGAGGTAAAAATCACCTCCAGCAAGATCTAATTTTGCATTTTTTCTTAACTGCGCCGAAACGGTTAATAAGTCAATAGGTTGCGTATCTGTAAACAGCTGAACAATAGCTTCGAAGATGTGTTTATGTGCTTCTTTATAAAAAGCATCCGCTTGTAAAATATCAATTACTTCATCAACTCCTTTTTTGTCAATCATCATTGCGCCCAGTACAGCCTCTTCTAAATCGACAACTTGCGGAGGTAATTTTCCTTTTTCGAGATTAATTATAGTTGTTTTATCTATTCGAATGGGATTAAAATTCTTAACGTTTTCCATATTGCGAAAATAGTGAAAAATTAAAAAAATAAATTGTTGAGTTATTACGGATAAATGTTAATAAACTACTTTTTATTGTTAATAACAACAAAAAAATCCGAAACTATAAGGCTTCGGATTTTTTAATATATTGTAAGAGATTACTCTTTGAATTCTCCCATATTACAGTATTTAGTCATTCTTTGAGCGACTAATTCTTCTGTTGATAAGTCTTTCAACTCATTAAATGCTTTTATGACATATTGCTCTACATTTTTAAAAGCAGTTTCTCTATCAAAATGGGCACCTCCCAAAGGTTCTGGAATAATATCATCGACTAATTTTTGTTTTTTCATATCAGCCGAAGTTAACTTCAAGGCTTCTGCTGCTTGTTCTTTGTAATCCCAACTTTTCCATAGAATAGACGAACACGACTCTGGTGAAATAACTGAATACCAAGTGTTTTCCATCATAAACACTTTGTCGCCAACTCCTATCCCTAAAGCGCCTCCAGAAGCTCCTTCGCCTACAATCACAACAATAATTGGTACTTTTAAAAGAGCCATTTCAAAAATATTTCTGGCAATCGCCTCACCTTGTCCTCGTTCCTCTGCTTCGATTCCAGGAAAAGCACCCGGAGTATCTACTAATGACAATATTGGAATTCCAAATTTTTCTGCCATTTTCATTAGACGCAAGGCTTTTCGATAGCCTTCGGGATTCGGCATACCAAAATTTCTATATTGACGCGTTTTGGTATTGTATCCTTTTTGTTGACCAATAATCATAAAGGATTGCCCATTTATTTTACCTAAACCACCAATCATTGCCTTATCGTCTTTAAAACCTCTATCGCCGTGAAGTTCTAAAAAAGTATCGCCACAAAGTGCGTGAATGTGGTCTAAAGTATAAGGTCTGTTAGGATGTCTTGATAGTTGAACTCGCTGCCAAGCGGTTAGATTTTTATAAATATGCTTTTTTGTATCTTCTATTTTTTTGTTGATTTGCTTACAAGTTGTCGTCATATCAACATCAGAATCTTGACCAATCACAACGCATTTATCCAATTGGTCTTCAAGTTCTTTAATTGGAAGTTCAAAATCTAAATATTCCATAAATTTTCAGTTTTGTATGTATTGATTTGAAGTGCAAATATAAATTTAAAAATCATCAAAAACAGCGGTTTGTTATCTAAATGTTAATAAATTCGAAGATTTGGTGTAAATTAAGTTTGAAACTCAAATTGTACAAATTATTTAAATAACAACTTTATATTTCTTCATCTATTTCAAGTAAATTACTACCATCAAAACCATTTAAAGTACCTTTTTTAGTTTTTAGTTTTCCTCTAATTTTAGTTGTTTTTCGAGTTTTTAAATTCAAAATCAAAACTCCAATTTCATACTCGTTACTTTCAGAAAAGTAATAATCATAAAGTCTATATTCATAATCTTTATTGACAAATGAAACAGAACTTAAATTTTCTGCTAAATTTTTTTTTCCACCTCCTCGTGAATAATGTGAATATTTAAATTTTTTCCAACTTTTAACAGATTTTTCTGGAAATTCAAATTCAATATTATCTTTTGTGCCAAATCTATAAATTATGTATTTATTATTTTTGTCTTTTGCAAATGCGACTATTTTACCTTTATCTGATTTAAATGAAAAAATTAGGATTTCATTAGGTAAGAGGTAAGTTTGTCCAAATACTGAAATTGATAAATTAATAAGAAAAAAAAGTAAATAAATATTTAGTATTCATCTTCATAGATTTTTTAATAAATTATTCTATAATTATTACTATCGTTTGGCTTTTCGCATCAGAAAAAAGGCTACTATTCCGAAAACTAAATTCGAAAACCAAACAGCTAACAATGGAGATATACTTGATTTTTCGGCTAGAGTTCCGAATATTTTATCAAAAAAAACAAAGGCAAACGCAATGGCTATTCCGATGGCTAAACTAAAACCCATTCCTCCTCTTCTTCTCATAGAAGATACTGCAACAGCAATAATGGTAAGGATAAATGCCGAAACGGGGATACTATATTTTTTGTACAAGACTACTAAATACACATTAATATTAGAAGAACCTCGACTTCTTTCTTTAGCAATAAATTGAATTAAATCGGGTAAATTTAAAGTTTCTGCAATGTAGACTACGGGTGTTAAATCTTCTATATCAAATTTAAATTTAGCTTCTTTTTTTTCGGCTTTTTCAATTTTATCATCTAAATCACCCACTGTTCTTTTGACATAATTAAACATCGTGTAGGTACTGTCTTTGGGATTCCATTTGATTCTGTCAGCTGTAATTTTATAGTCCAATTGATCTTTTTTGAACTTTTCTAAACTGAAATTAAAAGCTAAATTAGAAGTAGTGTTAAAACTACTTACATAAATAAATTCGGTATCACTTATTTGACGATACACATTGGTGTTATCTCCTCTCATTATTTCTTTTCCACCTGATTTAAAATAAGTGTATCGAAAATTATTGAAGCCTTCGCTGGATTTTGGAATAATAAAAAAACCCATTAATAATATGATAACAGACACAATAGCCGCTCCAATTAGATAAGGTCTTAAAAATCGTGTAAATGATATTCCAGAACTCAATATAGCTATGATTTCTGTATTATTAGCTAATTTTGAGGTGAACCAAATTACCGATAAAAACAAAAAAATCGGGAATAATAAATTGGTAAAATAGATCGTAAAGTGATAATAATAAACTGCAATTTCAGTAAATGGAATCTCATGCTCTAACATGAAATTTATTTTCTCCGAAACGTCAATAATAATTCCAATAGGTGCAAATAATAGCAACATCATCCCAAAAGTGGATAAATATTTTTTTAAAATGTATTTGTCTATTATTTTCATTTAAGGGGTTTTGGGTCTAGGGTTTTGGGTCTGGGGTTTTAACAAAATTATTTCCTAAAACCCTAAACCTAGAACCTTAAAACTATCTACAATCTCTGACTCATATTTCGAACCATCATTTCTTTCCAAGTTCTAAAATCTCCTGCTAAAATATGTTTTCTAGCTTCGCGAACCAACCACATATAAAAACCTAAATTATGAATGGTCGCAATTTGTTTTCCAAGATATTCATTGGCGGCAAATAAGTGGCGCAAATAGGCTTTTGTATATTCTGTATCTACAAAAGTATGACCCATTTCGTCTAAAGGAGAAAAATCGTCTTCCCACTTTTTATTTTTAATATTTATAGTTCCGTTTGCTGTAAACAACATGCCATTTCTTGCATTTCTGGTTGGCATTACGCAATCGAACATATCAATTCCCAACGCAATATTTTCGAGAATATTTATTGGAGTTCCTACTCCCATTAAATATCTTGGTTTATCTTCAGGAAGGATTTCACAAACCACCTCGGTCATCGCATACATTTCTTCTGCAGGTTCTCCTACTGAAAGTCCTCCGATAGCATTTCCTTGTTGACCAGAATTGGCAATATATTCAGCGGATTGTCTGCGTAAATCTTTATACGTACTTCCTTGAACAATTGGGAAAAATGTTTGTTCGTAGTCATATTTATAGGGTAATTTATCTAAATGATTGATGCAACGATCCAGCCAACGATGTGTCATGTGCATCGAGCGTTGAGCGTATTTATAATCACAAGGATACGGCGTGCATTCATCAAAAGCCATAATTATATCGGCACCAATAGTTCGTTGAATTTCCATCACATTTTCGGGTGTGAAAAAATGATAGGAACCGTCGATATGCGATTTGAATTTTACTCCTTCTTCTTTAATTTTTCTATTGGCCGAAAGAGAATACACTTGATATCCACCTGAATCGGTTAAAATATTTCGATCCCAATTCATAAATTTATGTAATCCTCCGGCTTTCTCCAAAATTTCGGTTTGAGGACGCAAATACAAATGATAGGTATTTCCGAGAATTATATCCGGATTAATATCATCTTTTAATTCACGTTGATGGACTCCTTTTACAGAAGCAACCGTTCCTACAGGCATAAAAATAGGAGTTTCAATCAAGCCATGATCTGTAGTAATAGTTCCTGCTCTTGCCTTGGAATGTGTATCTTTTTGGAGTAAATCAAATTTCATAAATATACTTTTCACCCAACTATTCGGGAGCGCAAATATAGACTATTTTAGATTTTATAATTTTATGAATCTACTTTTTATAAATCAAAATAGTTAACATCTAATTTACAAAAACATAAAAATTAGTTGTTACATATATTGGTTTCTTCGTTTCTTTACGAAAATTATTTTCATGTTTTCATTTTTTAAAAATCTTTCTACTTTAGAGAAAGCTATTTTATTTATTATTTCAATTGTTTACATTCATAATTTGTTTATTGATATTATGAATGTGGATGCAGCACAATATGCTGATATTTCGAATGAAATGGCTTCAACAAATTCATTTTTGGAAGTGAAAGAATTTGGCAATGATTATCTCGATAAACCGCCGTTACTTTTTTGGATTTCTAGTTTGAGTATTAAATTGTTTGGCATAAACAACTTTGCTTATAAATTCCCTTCTTTTATATTATTGTTAATTTCATTGTATGCCGTTTACCGGTTTTCATTGCTTTATTATTCTGAAAAAATTGCCAAAAATGCAGCTCTAATTTTAGCAACAACTCAGGCGTATTTTTTAATGACAAATGATGTTAAAACCGATTCATTACTCACTTCATGTACCATTATTTCGGTTTGGTTATTCAGCGAATATTTTGAAAACAAAAAGTTAAAGCACCTGCTTTTTGGCTCTGTTTTTATGGGATTAGGCATGTTGACAAAAGGTCCAATTGGCGCTATTGCTGTATTATTACCCATTGGTGCCAACTTGATGTATCAAAAAAAATGGAATGCGATTTTTAATGTTCGTTGGTTGATAGTTGCAATTATTGTTTCCTTATTATTATTACCAATGTCTTATGGTTTGTACACCCAATTTGATTCCCATCCCGAAAAACAGAAAAGCGGTCTTTATTTTTATTATTGGTTACAAAGTTTTGGAAGAATTACAGGCGAAAGCACTTGGAATAACGGATTGCCTTGGCATTTTTTTATAGGCTCAATCACTTGGGATTTTTTTCCTTGGATATTTCCTCTTTATATTGCCCTTTTTATAAGATTGAAAAATGTCTTTTTTTTAAATAAAAAACTACCTGAAATTATTACTCTGGTTGGTTTTATGGGTATTTTCGCCATGATGTCGTTGTCAAAATACAAACTTCCCCATTATATTTTTGTTTGTTTGCCATTTGCATCAATTATGGTAGCTCAGTATTTTGAAGACTTAGATTTCAAATTTTGGAAATATTGGAAAACCACTTATACGATTTTGGGAGGAATTGTTTTAATCCTTTTTGCCGTTTTTAACGTTTTTTTCTTCAAAGAACTGAATCTAATTTCAATACTAATTATTCTTATACAGTTAGCGATTTTATTTTATAGCAGAAAGTTAAAAATTCACACCATTTCTGGATTATTGATTTTAGTTTGTTCATTAAACTTATTTTTAAGTTTTGTTTTTTACCCTAAATTACTAACCTATCAATCGGATGCTACAGCAGCAAAATGGGCTTCAGAAACAATTAAAAACGAAGAAGTTTTTTTATTTAACGAACCCTCACATTTGTATAATTTTTATTCTAAAAATCCTTTTACGAAAGTGATTTCCAAAAATGAAATAGTCCATTTAAAAAAACCTATTTGGTTGTTCATTAAGGAAAATGATTTAAAAGAACTTGAAGACTTAAATACCAAGATAATAACCAAAAAAACTTTTTTTAATTACCCTATTTCACGCTTAAAGTTAGATTTTTTATTAGAAAATAAAAGAGATAATGTATTAGAAAAAAGGCATCTAATCAAAATTATAAATTAATTACAATGAATAAATTATCAATTATAATCCCAGCTTATAATGAAGCAAAAACAATACATTTAATTTTAGATAAAGTAAAAGCTGTCCAACTTTTAAGCGATATCGAAAAAGAACTTATTATAATTAATGATTGCTCAACTGATAATACTGAAGAAGTAATTTTAAAGTATATTAAATTAAATAGTGATTTAAAAATAAGCTATTACATTCATGAAATAAACAAAGGAAAAGGAGCTGCATTGCACACCGGAATTCAAAAGGCAACTGGTGACTATTTAATCATACAAGATGCAGACTTAGAGTATGATCCGAATGAATATAATTTATTGATAAAACCAGTTTTGGATGGTTTTGCCGATGTGGTTTATGGCTCTCGATTTATGGGTGGAAATCCGCATAGGATTTTGTTTTTTTGGCACACCATAGGAAATAAGTTTTTGACCTTTCTTTCAAATATGTTTACCAATTTGAACTTAACAGATATGGAAACTTGTTATAAAATGTTTAAAACAGACATTATTAAAAACATAAAATTAAACGAAAAAAGATTTGGTTTTGAACCAGAAGTAACCTCAAAAATTGCTAGAATTCCAAAAATTAGAATTTATGAAGTTGGGATTTCATATTACGGAAGAACCTACGAAGAAGGAAAAAAAATAGGTTGGAAAGACGGTTTTAGAGCTTTATTTTGTATTGCTAAATATGGCTTTTTCAATCTTAAGTAATGATTTAATTTTCAATAGTACATTCTCCCTTTTTTGTTTAAAACATTTTACAACTTCTAGATAATTAGTTGTTGTACCAAAAAAATAAAATTACATTTGCCAAAGTTTAACTTTTATATCTAAAATGAAGCCTACTACACAACAATTAAACGATTTAACAATCCAAGTAAGAAGAGACATTCTTCGAATGGTACATGCTGTAAATTCGGGTCATCCTGGTGGATCTTTGGGTTGTACAGAATTCCTAGTAACCTTGTATCAAAACTTGATGGAACGCAAAGAAGGTTTCGATATGGACGGAATTGGAGAAGATCTTTTCTTCCTTTCAAACGGACATATTTCTCCTGTTTTTTATAGCGTTTTGGCAAGAAGCGGTTATTTTCCAGTTTCAGAATTAGCTACTTTTCGTCTTATTAATTCAAGATTACAAGGGCATCCTACCACTCACGATCATTTACCAGGCGTAAGAATTGCTTCGGGTTCACTTGGTCAAGGTTTATCTGTTGGAGTTGGTGCAGCACAAGCTAAAAAACTTAACGGAGATAATCATATTGTTTACACACTTCATGGAGATGGAGAATTACAAGAAGGTCAAAACTGGGAAGCTATCATGTATGCTTCTGCAAAAAAAGTAGACAATTTAATTGCTACTATTGATTTGAACGGAAAACAAATTGACGGAACTACCGATGAGGTTTTAGCCATGGGAAGCATTCGTGCTAAATTTGAAGCTTTTGATTGGGATGTGCTGGAAATAAAGGAAGGAAACAATATAGAAGCGATTATTTCAGGAATGACCGATGCTAAATCAAGAACCGGAAAAGGAAAACCAGTTTGTGTGTTGTTATACACGGAAATGGGTAACGGAGTAGATTATATGATGTACAGTCATGCTTGGCATGGTAAAGCACCAAACGATGCTCAACTTGAAAATGCTTTAAGTCAAAATCCAGAAACTTTAGGAGATTATTAAATTAGATTGCAGATTTTAGATTTCAGACTACTAACTAAGTCTTTAAATTCTAAAACCTTTTAATCTTTCAATTAAGGAAAATGAAAAAATATATAAATACAGGAAGTAAAGATACACGTTCAGGATTTGGAGCTGGAATGACCGAATTAGGACAAAAAAATGAAAATGTAGTGGCACTTTGTGCCGACTTAATTGGTTCATTAAAATTTGATGATTTCAAGAAAAATCATCCAGAGCGTTTTTTTCAAATTGGAATTGCCGAAGCAAATATGATCGGAATAGCAGCTGGATTAACAATTGGCGGAAAAATTCCTTTTACTGGAACTTTTGCCAATTTTTCTACAGGTCGTGTGTATGATCAAATTCGTCAATCTGTCGCTTATTCTGAAAAAAATGTAAAAATCTGTGCTTCTCATGCTGGTTTAACTTTAGGAGAAGATGGAGCAACACACCAAATTTTAGAAGATATTGGATTAATGAAAATGTTGCCTGGAATGACTGTAATTAATACTTGCGATTACAATCAAACTAAAGCAGCTACCATCGCGATTGCAGAACATAAAGGACCTGTTTACTTGCGTTTTGGTCGTCCAGTAGTGGCTAACTTTATGCCAGCAGACGAGAAATTTGAAATTGGAAAAGCAATCCTTTTAAACGAAGGGACTGACGTAACTATTGTAGCTACAGGTCATTTGGTTTGGGAAGCTCTAATCGCAGCAGAAGCATTAGAAGCTAAAGGAATTTCGGCGGAAGTAATTAATATTCACACAATCAAACCGCTTGATGAAGGAGCTATTTTAAAATCATTAGCAAAAACAAAATGTATTGTTACTGCCGAAGAACACAACATTCTTGGAGGACTTGGCGAAAGCGTTTCTAGAGTATTAGCATTAAACAATCCTGCGCCACAAGAATTCGTAGCTGTTAATGATAGCTTCGGAGAAAGCGGAACTCCAGAACAATTAATGGAAAAATACAAATTAAACAATCAAGCTATTGTGGAAGCTGTAGAAAGAGTAATTAAAAGAAAATAATTAATCGTATTTAAAGTAATTATTTACCGTTTTTATAGAAAGTTTATTGAAATTCGTTTCAATAAACTTTTTTTATTTATGAAAAGTCGAAAAATCAAACTCCCATTTTTTTTCGTTCTTGTACCACAATTGCCCTTCCGAAACTTGTAATGGACAATCGAAATTATTAGTGTACAAAGCACCAGTTCCTAAACCCTGAGGCATCGAATTATTTTGCAAAAATGTCCATTGAGCAATCGCATTTAATCCAATATTTGATTCTAAAGCCGAGGTAATCCACCAGCCTATCTTGTACTTTTCTGCCAACACAATCCACTCTTTTGTACCTCGAAAACCACCTATAAAACTGGGCTTTAAAATGATGTATTGAGGTCTGATTTTTTGTAACAATTCTTCTTTTTCAGCCAATGAAAACACACCAATTAATTCCTCATCTAAAGCAATAGGAATTGGTGTGGTTTTACACAGCTCTGCCATACTGTCAGTGTTGTTTTTTTGAATAGGCTGCTCGATACTATGCAGTTTAAAATCAGATAATTGATTTATTTTAAATAAAGCTTCATTTAAATTAAAAGCACCATTAGCATCTACTCGAATTTCTACTTGTTCTGGAGAGAAATTCTCTCTAATAAATCGCAATAATTGTAATTCAGCATCAAAATCAATCGCTCCAATTTTGAGTTTAATACATCGAAAACCTTCGGATAATTTTTCCTCAATTTGTTGTTTCATAAACAGCTCCTCGCCCATCCAAACTAAGCCATTAATATTGATAGGTTTTGTGCCATTTGTAAAGCCTGACGGAAAGAGCAAAAATGGATCTTCACTCGCTAAAGATTGAAAAGCCATTTCGACACCAAACTGTATCGAAGGAAACTCAATTAAAGCTTCCCAAAGCAAGTCAACTCCTAAATGAATATGATTGCAAGTCCATTGTAATTTTTCTTCATAATCGATTCGATCATCCACACTCAAACCACGCAGAATTCCACACTCGCCAATTCCTTTTTTACCTTCATTTTCTAGAATAATAAACCAAGTTTCCTTTTCCGTCATAACACCACGAGAAGTGCCTGATGGACGTTTGAATTGAAGATTGTATTGGCGGTAGGTTGCTTTCAATTGATGTTGATTATTCCTTTACAACTTCTAAATTAAGCTCAGTTTCTGTCAAATGAAATACGATTTTCTCATCTACTTTTACAATAATTATTTTCAAAATATTGAACTGATTTGAATCATCACCGATATTTACAGAGAAATTATTTTCATTTAATCTCCATTTTGCAGTTCTCGTCATATTAATTAGCATATCAAAAACTTTAGATTTATTTAAAGTTGTTATTCTAAAACTAGAATCCTCATTAAATTGAAATGATGCAGTACTAAAACTTTTAATTAAATCATTTAAATTAGGATTTTCTGTCTTTTTCAATACTTCAATCACTTTCCATTTTCCAATAATGTCTTTTTTAGAATATTCTTGCGAAATGGAATGATTTGCAAACATTAAAACTAAAGCTATTGCAATATAATTTTTCATAAGTTTTTTATTATTTTAATAAAATATTTTTTTGTGACTTAAGACTAATCAATTTAAAATTCTCAAAACCTTTTCAAAATCTTTACTTACCAAACCTGCTTTTTTAAAGACCTCAAAGTCTAATTTTACTTTTTCAGCCCAAGCTAAACTATCCGTTACGTTTTGAGATTGATACTTCTTATGAATTGATTTTGCTGCTCTAAAATCATTTTTAAATAAATAGGCATGTGCTAAATTCATTTTAATTAACAAATCAGTGTCGTCTAATTTCTCTCCTTCTTTCAAGTGTTTTATAGCTTTATCAAACTGTTTTGTTACTATAAAAGCAAAACCAAATGTTTGATAATCTGAAACATTGGCATTTTTATCATTGATTATTGCTTGTAGCTTTTTAATTGCTTCTCCATAATTTTCTTTGGCTATTAAATCAGAAATTTGATTTTGCAAATTAAGATACACTGTTTTAGATTCGCCGGTTTTTTCAAAGCAAATAGCCCCTAAATCATTAATTTTCTTTGTTTTTTCAGCTGGAAGTAATTCTTGAATCTCTTGAAAAGTGTATTCTTTTTGCAATTTTTCCATAACACAAAAACACATTACATCTGAATTTGACAAGTTTTTTAATAAATCATCTACTTTAATTTGATTAAGTAATAGTTTTTTATTTCCTATGCTCCAACCTCGACTCAGTTTAGTATTGACCCAAGGCACTACTTCTAGTATTATTTTTTGGTTCATAATCCAATTCTTGCTTTCAAAACCGAACCAAATTGTATTTGTATTTGGCTGTAAACAAGTCGATTTATCTACAGAAAGTCGGTGTGCGTCTTTGCTAATGAATTCTTGTTGAACAAAACAGCCTTTTTTTGTTTCTCCACTTTTTTGATAAATGGTTGCCGTTACCTCATTCGAAAAAAGGGCATAGGTGCATTTGTCATTTCCTGAAATTTTCGACAGTAGAAATACTGCCCCAGCCGACCCTTGACTTATTCCTGTTGGATCTGGTATGGCTTTTAGCACAGAAACTAAACTCTTAGCCGTTTCTTGATTTTCGTTGAGTAAGGTAATTCGAAAAACTATTTCTGTGGTGCCGATTGGTAAATCATCGGTTTTAACAACAATTCTATCTCTTGCTGAAACAACAATTTCCTTTTTGGTCGCTCTCGCACTATCCCAATAACCGTCTTGCTGAGCAAAAACTGAAAAATAAAATAGGCTACATGATAAAGTAAAAAATAGTGTCTTTAGATTCATTTTGCTTTACAAAAGTTTAAAAAATTGAAATTTTATAGTTTCTAAAATCAAAGAAATTAATCAAGGGTTAAAAATTAAAGAACAAATCCGAAATAAAGAATATCATACACAATGCCAACAATACCGAAAGAGCAAAAGTACTCAAAGCTACTTTTTTTAATTCTGAATCTAACTCTCTAGCTTCTTGATTTTTATACACCGTTACCAAATGTTTAGTTAAAGGAATATATGCAAGTGCAAACAAGTATTGATCAAAATGAAAATGCGACAAAACTGCAAAAATTAAAACCAGAATCATAGCTATAACAACTAAAAAGTAATGATATTTTTTGGCTTTTTCTCCGCCGATTTTCACAACAATAGTATTTTTATTAGATTTTCTATCCGATGCTTCGTCCCGCATATTGTTGAGATTCAAAACTGCGACACTCAATAATCCGATGGCTGTAGCGGGTAAAAATAACAACCCATCTATTTTTTTGGCATACATAAAATAAATCCCGATCGTACTAACCAAACCAAAGAAAATAAACACAAACAAATCGCCAAACCCACGATACCCGTAGGCTGAATTGCCAACTGTATATCGAATAGCAGAGGCAATCGCTAAGATTCCAAGTATCAAAAAACAAAGCGAATAAATAAGATACGTACCCTTAAACGAAAAGTAAATTAATAATATTGTAGAAACTAGTGTTAATATAGAAGTTAAAACGATGGCTTTTTTCATCGCCTTTGGCGAAATAACGCCAGATTGAATCGCACGTTTTGGCCCAACTCGATCTTCGTTATCTGTTCCTTTTATTCCGTCGCCATAATCATTGGCAAAGTTAGAAACCACCTGAAAACCTAGGGTTGTTGTAAAAGCAAATAACAAAATATTCCAATTAAACATCGACTGAGACATGGCATAAAAACTGCCCACAATTATTCCAGAAAGCGATAAAGGCAAGGTTCTTAAACGGGCGGCTTGAATCCAGTGTTTCATTTTGAAGTGGGGAGTTTGAAGTTTGGAGTTTGAAGTTAAGAGATGGGAATTAAAAATGAGGAGATGGGAGTTTTGAATTCGATTAATCAATTTATTCTATCATCTTCCAACTTCTAACTTCCATCTTCCCACATCCTATGGTAACCATTTTTTTTCAAAGTTAGGTTTTCGTTTTTCTAAAAAAGCATTTCTACCTTCTTTGGCTTCTTCAGTCATATAGGCTAGTCGTGTGGCCTCTCCAGCAAAAACTTGTTGTCCTACCATTCCGTCATCGGTGAGGTTCATGGCAAATTTTAGCATTTTTATAGAAGTAGGGGATTTTTGTAATATTTCCTGTGCCCACTCAAAAGCAGTATTTTCTAACTCTTCATGCGGAATGACGGCATTCACCATTCCCATATCCATGGCTTCCTGAGCGGAATAGTTTCGTCCTAAAAAGAAAATTTCGCGCGCTCTTTTCTGCCCGACCATTTTGGCTAAATAAGCCGAACCATAGCCACCATCAAAACTGGTAACATCTGCATCGGTTTGTTTAAAAATAGCATGTTCTTTACTTGCCAAAGTCAAATCACAAACCACATGTAAACTGTGTCCGCCTCCCACAGCCCAACCAGGAACTACTGCAATGACTACTTTTGGCATAAAACGAATCAATCGTTGCACTTCAAGAATATTCAAACGATGTTGTCCATCGTCGCCCACATATCCTTGATGACCACGAGCATTTTGGTCGCCCCCAGAACAAAAGGAATATACGCCATCTTTAGAGCTAGGTCCTTCGGCAGAAAGCAATACTACTCCAATCGAAGTATCTTCTTGTGCGTCATAAAAAGCTTGGTACAATTCCGAAGTTGTTTTAGGTCGAAAAGCATTTCTAACATCAGGGCGATTAAACGCTATTCGCGCTACACCATTGCATTTTTTATAGGTTATATCTTCGTATTCTTTGACAGTAATCCAATTCATTATATATTTTTTAAGTAGTATGAAACGTTATCTATTTTATAAAAGTTGATTCGAATTAAAAAAATTACTCTTTTACCAAATAAATTCCGTCTTCTTTTATTTCGATTAATTTTTCTTTGTACAAAGCTCCGATCGCTTTTTTGAACGTTTTTTTACTCATTTTTAAGACCGTTTTAATGTCTTCAGGATGCGAATTATCAGTCAATCGCAAAAATCCTCTACTCGCTCGAAGCTCGTCCAGAATTATGTCAGCATTGGGTTCAATACTCTGATAGCCTTGTATTTGGAGTGCTACATCAATTTTATTGTCAGGACGAATTGTTTTAATATATCCTCGCATTCTATCGCCTGTTCTGATGGAATCATCATAGACTTCATCCTTGTACAACAAGCCTTTATGTTTCTCATTGATAATAACATTAATCCCCAATTCGGTAATATGTGACACAATCAAATCAACCTCCTCGCCTTTTTCGACCGTAATTACATCATTTTTCAAAAACTGATTGGTCTTGCTGGAAGCGACCAACCGATTCGTTTTTTCGTCCATATAAAGGTAAACCAAATAGCGTTTTCCTTTTTCCATCGGTCTGGCTTGTTCTTTAAAAGGAACCAAAATATCTTTTTCCATTCCCCAATCCATAAAAGCGCCTATTTGATTGACATAGTTTACTCGCAAAAGCGCAAATTCATTCAATAAAATATAGGGTTCTAAAGTGGTGGCAACAGGTCGTTCTTCGTGGTCTAAATAGATAAAAACAATAATTTCTTCGCCAATCTCAAATTCGTTTGGCACATATTTATTAGGCAAAAGTATGTCGTGAATTCCTTCTGGATCTTTCTCGGGATTTCCCAAAAACAAACCTACTTTGGTATCACGTAGTATTTTGAGCGTATTATATTTTCCTATTTCGATCATGAGTGTTTTTATTTAAGCAAATGTACAAATTCATAGAATCTAATTTATAAAATAAAAATTTCTTGATTAGTCTAAAAAAACAAAAGCGTTTTTTATATATATTTACGTATTATTAACATTAAAATAATTTATATGGAAACTGTAAAGGATTATTACACCATATTTTTTGTTGTTTTACTTGGGTTTTCAATTACAGTTCTTATTTGTTTGCTCATTATTAAAATTGTAAAAAAATTAATGTACAAATACAAAAAAAACGCAGAACGCAAGGCTAGAAAAAAAATGCGAATGTTGAGAAATAGAGAGGCAATCAAGAAAAATCAGAACATTAATTCAGTTCTTTAAAATACTGCAATAAAATTTTATCGTTTACTCTTGTGGGAGTAAATACCTCCAAAATAGCTGGTTTTTCATTTTTAGAAAACAATTCCAACATTTTCTCTTTCAAGCTAGATTCATCGCTAGCAATACTATAATCAAAACCATACATCTTTGCTAAATGCTCGGCTGTTAAACAATGGGAAGTTTCAAAAAAAGTATTGAATACTTGATTTTCTTCGTGTCCTGGCAAAATTCTAAAAATCCCTCCTCCTCCATTATTTATTAGAATTATTTTGAAGTTTTTTGGAATATAATTATTCCATAATCCGTTACTATCATACAAAAAACCAATATCTCCTGCTATCAAAACGGATTGTTTATCTGTCGAAACTGCAGCTCCTATTGCAGTCGAAGTACTGCCGTCAATACCACTAGTTCCTCGATTGCAAAAAACAGAAATGGAGGATTCAATATCAATTAGTTGAGCATATCGAATAGGAGAACTGTTACTTAAATGCAAAATACTATTTTGTGGCAAAGCAGGAATTATAATTTCAAATGCTTTAAAATCACAAAAAGGAATCTTTGCTAAATAGGTTTCCGTTTTTATTTTTCTTAAATTATTAATTTCTTCAAAATCCTTAAAATAAGAACTTTGAATAGGACTAACTAAATATAAAAAAGTATTAAAAAATTGATTTGGATTGGTTTTGAAATGTTTTGTCAAGCAACCATACGTATCATAAGCCCTCAACTCATCAATATGCCAATGATGTGTAGGTTGGTGTTTTCGCAAAAAGGATTTAATTCTCTTTGAAACCACCATTCCTCCAAAAGTGATTAGCAAATCGGGTTTGAAATTAGCAAATTCCTCTTCAGTAAAAGGCGTTATGATGGTGTCAATATTATTTATAAAAGTAGGATGATGCAAATTAGATGTGGTTTCTGTCATCACAACAACAGATTTATCATTCGCTAACCAGTCAATTATTTCAGCGTCAATTTCGTAGGGTCGATTTTCCCCAACTACTATTAATTTCTTTTTTGAATTGTTCCAAATGGAGATAAATTCATTCGTTTTTGTAATCGTGAATTTGTTTTTCTTTTCTGGAACTTCTACAACAGAAACTGTAACTTCCAAATTTGAAACCGTTTCATACAACGGCTCTTCAAAAGGAGCGTTAATGTGAACTGGTCCTTTTTCGAAAATAGCTTTATTGATGGATTTGTTAATTTTTAAATCATTTTCAAAAGAGACAGCTTCGGTTAAATTGGCATTAAAAAGAGAATGATTTTTAAACACATTTTCTTGGCGAATGGTTTGTCCGTCACCAATATCAATTTTGCTTTGTGGCCTATCCGCCGAAATGACAATCAAAGGAATTTGACTATAAAAGGCTTCAGAAAATGCAGGATAATAATTTAATAGCGCAGATCCCGATGTACAAACAACTGCTACTGGTTTTTGGAGTTGTTTTGCGATTCCAAGAGCAAAAAACGCAGCACAACGCTCATCGGCAATACTATAGCAATTAAAACCCGGATTTGAAACAAATCCAATTGTTAATGGAGCGTTTCTAGAACCTGGAGAAATTACTATATTTTTAATACCTTTAGCCAAACAAATTTCAATAATACTTTGCGCTAAAGGAATTTTGGGATAAATCATTTTTCAAATTAGAAGTTAGAAGTTAGCCGTTTTAATTAACTAACCTACAATGCAAAGTTACAAACTTGGCAATCGAATTCATTCAAATTGAACAACTTTTTCATACTTTTGAAAGGAGATATTTTAAAAAATGAAAATCAATATTAGACCTTATCAAACCGAAGATACTCAATGTATTTTGGATATTATCAATCATTCTATTTTACACTCTACAGCCCTGTATGACTACAATTGTAGAACCTACGAGAAACAAAAATCAATTTTAGAAGAGAAAATAAATAAAAAATTTCCAGTAATTGTAGCAGAATTTGAAGACAAAGTAGTCGGATTTGGAATGTATAGCGAATTTCGATTTAGAGAAGCTTATCAATTTACAGTGGAACACTCTGTTTATATTGATGAAAAATTTCAAGGAAAAGGTATTGGAAAATTACTTTTGGCAAAACTGATTGCCTTAGCCAAAGAACAAAAACTTCATACAATGATTGGGGTAATTGATTCAGAAAATACAGATAGCATTTTGTTTCACGAAAAGTTTGGATTCAAAACTGTTGGAATTATAAACGAATCGGGATACAAATTCGATCGTTGGTTGCATTCCGTTTTTATGCAACTTTTTTTGAAGTAAATTTATGTCAACTATTATTTTCGCTCCAATAAATTAAGGCTTTTTTCTATATTTGTAACAATTCCTAAGCATTTAAACTCTTTTCAAAGTTCAAAAAAACAAACAATAATGCCAACTAACAAAACTCTTCTTTCAAAAGGAATCAAACTATTGGCTGGTTCGTTACCACTTCTTTTCATTGGTCCGTCAGTGATTTATAATGCCTTTATGAACAAGCAAAACAATTGGCATTATTTAGTTTTAGCTTTTGGAATAGTAATTTGCATTCTAGCTGTTTTTCTGTTATTTATTGGTTTACGAACCATTATACAAAGCTTATTTAACGACTGAATCATCTATCAAAAAAATAAAAATTGTTTTTTACTAGATATTCATAAAGCAAATTACCAATGAAAAAAATAATCGCGCTAATTCCTCTGACATTACTTTTGTCGTGCTACAATGCAGAACGTAATTGTAAAGATTTTAAAACTGGAAAATTTAAATTTGAATTTGAAGTTAACGGTGTCAAAAAAACAACATTTTTTGAACGAAAAGGTACAATCGAAGTAGAAACTTTCGAAGGAAAAACAGATACATCGAGCATTCGTTGGGTTAATGATTGCGAATATATTTTAAAAAAAATACACCCAAAGAATATGGAAGAACAAAAAGCAATTCAAATGAAAATTTTGACTAGCTCAAAAAATTCCTATACTTTTGAATTCGGGATAGTGGGTAGCGATGAAAAGAAACGCGGCACTGTTTTGAAGATTATAGATTGAAGGTTGCAGAATGTAGATTGCTAATTGAAGAAACTTAACTCATAATTCATAACTTATTTAAATGGAAATTTTTACTAACCCTGATGCTTGGATTGCCTTATTAACACTGACTTTTCTAGAAATTGTTTTAGGAATAGACAACATTATTTTCATATCTATTGCCACTGGAAAATTACCTCCCGAAAGCAGAAAACGAGCCACCAAAATAGGCATGTTTCTAGCAATGTTCATGCGAATTATTTTGCTGTTGGGAATTACCGTTTTGATTGCCATGAAAGAACCTTGGTTTACAATTAATTTCAGTTGGTTACAGGCTCAAGTTTCAGGACAAAGTATTATTCTTTTGTTGGGGGGTTTATTTTTGATTTACAAAAGCACGAAAGAAATTCACGAAAAAGTAGATTTGAAAGGGGAAGAAGAAGCTGAAATAAAGCAATCGGCTACAAAATCCTTTAGTAGCGTGATTTTTCAAATCATTTTAATTGATTTAGTATTTTCTTTCGATAGTATTTTAACTGCTGTAGGAATGACAAACGGAGTCGCAGGTGCCTTGTATATTATGATTGCAGCCGTTATTATTTCAGTTTTAATCATGATGCAATTTGCAGTTCCTGTAGGTAATTTTGTCAATAAACATCCTTCAATTCAAATTCTTGGATTGTCGTTTTTAATCTTAATTGGATTTATGCTAGTGACCGAAAGTGCTCATCTTTCGAATGCCTTAGTGTTCGGAAATCATGTAACACCAGTACCAAAAGGCTACTTGTATTTTGCCATTTCTTTTTCTCTATTGGTTGAAGTGTTGAATATGAAAGTGAGTAAAAAGAAAAAATAAAACTTAAAAAAAAGCCTCAATACCTGTCATGAAAAACACAATCTCACACAGAGTGGCTGACTTTTTAAAAAACTATCCTCCTTTTAGTTTTTTACAACAAAAAGATTTAGAGACAATTGCTACCCAAATTTCTATTATTTACAAAGAAAAAAATTCTGTTATTTTTGCAGAAAACGAGGTAACTCACGATAGTTTTTATGTTGTTCACAAAGGTGTAATTGCACTAAAAACCGATGCTTTTCAAACGGTTTTGGATATGTGCGACGAAGGAGATGTTTTTGGATTGCGACCACTTATCGCAAATGAAAATTATCAAATGGGTGCCATTACAACCGAAGAATGTATTTTGTATTCAATTCCGATTGAAGTTTTTAAACCCTATGCATTACTGAATAAAGCGGTAGGTAATTTCTTGATAGAAAGTTTTGCTTCCAACACACTTCAGCCCTACTCTAAAAACCACCGAAGTAAATTATACGGAGAGGAATTAGACCTGGACACTAAAGTAATGGATTTTCAGCCCATTAAATATTCTAAAAAAATAGTTAGTTGTTCTGAAACTACCTCAGCAATGGAAATTGCAAATATCATGACTCAAAAAAAAGTGGGAGCTATTCTTGTTTTAAAAGAAGAGTTACCTATTGGCATCATTACCGATACAGATTTGAGAAATCAAATAGTTACTGGGAAATTTCCCATCACTGCTAATGCCTCAGAAATAATGACAACGCCAGTTGTTTGTTACACCCAAAATTTAACTATCACCCAAGCACAAATCGCATTGATGAAAAGCGATATTAGCCATTTATGCATCACAGAAGATGGCACAAACAATTCAAAAGCAGTCGGAATACTTTCAGAACACGATGTGATGGTTTCGCTAGGAAATAATCCATCTGTTTTAGTAAAGGCAATAAAAAGAGCCAAAAAACCAAAAAAGCTAAAGTCGATTCGGGCGAGTATAATGCTCCTTTTAAAAGGTTACATCGAACAAGGAATTCCGACTATTCTGACTTCTAAAATTATAACTGAATTGAATGATGCTTGTATCAAACAAATTATTGAAATTTCATTAACCAAAATGAGTTCGCCGCCACCAGTAAAATTTGCATGGTTGGCTTTAGGAAGTCAAGGTAGAAGCGAACAATTATTACATACAGACCAGGACAACGCCTTGATTTATGAAGATGTTTCTGAAGTATTAGAACCCGAAACCAAGAAATATTTTTTAGAATTAGCCACTCACATCAACAAAGGATTATTCGAAATTGGATATGAATATTGCCCTGCCGAAATGATGGCTTCCAACCCAAAATGGTGTTTGAGTTTGCAACAATGGAAAGATTTAGTACATGAATGGATTACCAATACGGGCAAAAATGAAGTACTGCTTTCCTTCATATTTTTTGATTTTAGTCTTTCCTATGGTGATAGTTCACTATCAAATAACTTGTCTGATTATATTTTTGAAACTATCAAAGCTAACCCAATTTTTTATGCACATTTAACGAGTGGCGCACTGCAAAGTCCTTCGCCAACTGGTTTTTTTAGAGAATTTTTATTAGAAGAAGACGGAGCAAACAAAGATTTTTTCGACATTAAAAATAGAGCGTTAATGCCATTAGCTGATGCGGCGAGAGTTTTGATTCTTTTTCATTCTGTAAAATCAATTAACAACACTATTCAGCGTTTTGAAAAATTAGCTGAGTTAGAACCAGACAATAGAGAACTCTATCTTTCTTGTGCCATTGCCTATAAAGTGTTGTTGAAATTCAGAACCATTCAAGGCTTATCAAATAATAATTCAGGGCAGTTTATTGCGCTGGAATCATTGACAAAATCTGAAAAAAACAAACTCAAAAGTACCTTTAAAACCATCAAAGAATTGCAGGAAATTATTACACTCAAATTTAACATCTCTAATTTAGTCTAATGAATTTTTCTGAAATAATAGATTCGTTTTTTTTGTTTATAAGAAATCCTTTTGCGAAAAAAGCTGAAGAAATTTTTGAAATAAACAACGCTCGATTTGTAGTTTTAGATACCGAAACTACAGGTTTTGATTACAACAAGGACAGAATACTTTGCATTGGTGCCATCGTTTTGCAAAACAATAGTATTTCGATTCAAGATAGTTTTGAGGTTTATATCGAACAAGAATATTACAATCAATCTACTGCTCAAATTCACGGAATATTACGAGAAATTGTACTTCAACGTCCCAAAGAATTAGAAGCGTTACAACATTTCTTAGAATTTTTGGGAGATTCTATTATCATTGCGCATCATGCAAAATTCGACATCACCATGATAAACAATGCGTTGGAGCGAAACGATTTACCCAAACTCACCAACAAAACCATTGATACCGCTGAACTTTACAAAAAATCCTTACTCAAATCACCTCTTTTAGAACGAAAAGAAAATTATTCGCTAGACGACCTTGCCGAAAAATTTGATATTTCTACCAAAGATAGACATACAGCTCTAGGCGATGCTTTTATCACAGCGATTGCTTTTTTGAAAATTGTAGAAAAATTGCGAAAAAAAAGAGAACTTACACTTTCGTATTTAGTTAAAAAGTAAAATTTCTTGCTTTGTTTTATGCAATTTTCTTAAAACAAAGTAATTTGACCATCTTCATCCGACTGAATATCTTCATCAGAAATTTCGGTTTCGCCATCATCCTCCAATTTTTCAGGAACTATTTCCTCAGGAAGTTCATAAGGCAAAGGGGTTAATAAATTGACTTGTTTCAACTTATCCGTTGTCAATTGATTCCCTAAAGCTTTGAATCCTTTCACAGCAATAAAACTTTCAATATCTACTGTTTGATTTTCTTTTTGAACGCCTTTTACTTTATTGAAAATCAATTCGGCTACAGGACGATAATCGGTAGCTACAATTTCCAATTGTGAATTGGGATGTTCCGTAATAAAACTTTCTTCTTTGCCTTCGGTTTCTACCAAAAATCGCTTTACATAATAACGCTCTTTTTCACCATCATAATAAATTGCAGAAATGGGTTTGTTAGGAATCCATTTTTCCAAAACTACCATATCCTCATCAAAATGGGTAGACAATTCTGGAATAATCACTTTCAATTTTCCTGTTTGTGAAATCACCAAAATCTTATCATTCGGTCTGAATTCGCCCAACAATTCTCCTCTTGCATCCACGTTTAATTTCTGAACAATATCGTCAAACCAAACTTTTCGTGGTTTTAAAGTAGAAATTCCTTTTTCCTTGATTTCAATTTTTTTGATAGGATATTTAGTCACCAAATTCCCTTTGGAAGTTCTTCCTTTAATTGCCATTGCAGCAAAATCTAAATCCCATTTTAACTTTTTAATACTTCCAACCTGACGCAATAAAATAGTAATTACCTCCGCTTCACCATTGGGATTATGTGTGAAATATAAAACTTGCGAGCCTTTCGTCTCATTAGTCAAATCGTATAATTTATCACGAGTAACTCCCGAAACATTGAAACGTTTAATGTAAGCGGGTCCTGATTTTCCATCCCGATAAATCATGTTATAAATGGTTCTTTTATCGCTTTTGTCAAAAATAGCCACATGAATAATATCTTTACCTATGAACTTCTTATCATCGACTTTACAAATCATCATATTCCCATCACGAAGAAAAACAATCACATCA
Source organism: Flavobacterium psychrophilum (assembly GCA_945861915.1). Taxonomy (GTDB): domain Bacteria; phylum Bacteroidota; class Bacteroidia; order Flavobacteriales; family Flavobacteriaceae; genus Flavobacterium; species Flavobacterium psychrophilum_E. The sequence goes on from CAMAWK010000003.1 coordinate 23,919, forward strand.
TCAATATCAGAACAATCGGTCACATATTCGTCTTTTTTCAAACCTGTTCCAACAAAACCTTCTTCCCTATTTACGTACAATTTTGTGTTCCGTAAAGCAACTTTCGTGGCTTCAATATTGTCGAAACTTCGCAATTCAGTTTGGCGCTCACGACCTTTACCATATTTCTCTTTTAACTTGGTAAAATAAGCAATCGCAAAATCGGTTAAATTCGCCAAATTAAATTCTACTTCCTTCATTTCGTCCTCCAACTTGGCAATCAAATCATCAGCTTTATCAGAGTCGAAACGGGTGATTCGAATCATCGGAATTTGAGTTAACTTCTGTAAATCATCATCGTTAATTTCTCTAACAAATGATTTTTTGAAAGGCTCAAATCGGTCGTACATATATTTGTAAAGCGATTCTCTATCGGAATACAATTTGAAATCGATGTACATTTCTTCGCGAATAAAGATTTTTTCTAAAGTAGAAAAATGCCATTTGTTCTTCAGTTCCTCCAATTGAATTTCCAACTCTGCTTTTAACAAATCGACTGTTCTGGCTGTCGAAATTTTAAGCATATGAGAAACCCCAACAAACAGTGGTTTATTATCTTCAATAACACAACCCAATGGCGCAACCGAAGTTTCACAAGCAGTAAAAGCAAATAAAGCATCAATCGTTTTATCGGGAGAAACTCCAGGAAAAAGATGGATTAATATCTCGACATCGGCAGCAGTATTGTCTTCAATTTTCTTGATTTTGATCTTTCCTTTTTCATTGGCTTTCAAAATACTATCAATCAAAGTCGTCGTATTAGTCGAAAATGGAATTTGGGTAATGACCAACGTATTCTTATCCAATTGTGCGATTTTAGCACGAACTCGCACTCTTCCGCCACGCAATCCGTCATTATAATTGGACACATCCGCAATTCCAGCCGTTTGAAAATCAGGGAAAATGGTAAACGGTTTTCCTTTTAATATTTTAATAGAAGCCTCAATGAGTTCATTAAAATTATGTGGCAAGACTTTTGTAGAAAGTCCCACAGCAATTCCTTCGGCACCTTGAGCCAGGAGCAGAGGAAACTTTACAGGAAGATTATTCGGTTCGGCACGGCGACCATCATAAGAAACGCCCCAATCGGTGATTTTTGGAGAATACAAAACCTCGAGAGCAAACTTAGACAGACGCGCTTCGATGTATCGAGAAGCCGCAGCACTATCACCCGTTAGGATGTTACCCCAGTTTCCTTGGCAGTCAATCAATAATTCTTTTTGACCAATTTGCACCATCGCATCACCAATACTAGCATCGCCATGAGGATGATATTGCATGGTGTGTCCGACAACATTGGCAACTTTATTGTATCGACCATCATCCAACTCCTTCAACGAGTGCATGATTCGGCGTTGAACAGGTTTAAAACCGTCCTCAATAGCAGGAACAGCACGCTCTAGAATTACATAGGAAGCGTAATCCAAAAACCAATCTTTGTACATTCCTGTAACTTTGGTGATGGTATCCTCGCTGCTTTCTTCTTCGTTTTCGTAGAAATGGTTTCCTCCCGAAGAAACAATGTCATCAAAGCCATCTTCAGCTGTTGAATCGTTTAAGTCGTCATTTGTTTCGTCTGGAATGTTATCTTCTTCGTTCATTTAATTGTAAGAATCTTAAATTTTGTATTAACTCGCATCAACCACATCCAATTCCACTTTCAAATTATTGATGATAAACGTTTGTCTATCCGGAGTATTTTTTCCCATATAAAATGACAACAATTGCTCCACCGAAGTGTTTTTGTCCATCATTACAGGATCCAAACGGATGGTTTCTCCTATAAAATTTTTGAATTCATCTGGCGATATTTCTCCCAAACCTTTAAATCTTGTGATTTCAGGCTTTGGTTTTAATTTTTCTATCGCATCTTTGCGTTCCTCTTCTGAATAGCAATAAATAGTTTCTTTTTTGTTTCGAACCCTAAAAAGGGGTGTTTGCAAAATATACAAATGTCCTTCTTTGATTAACTCCGGGAAAAACTGCAAGAAAAAAGTAATCAATAATAATCGAATGTGCATTCCATCAACATCGGCATCAGTAGCAATAACAATATTATTGTAACGCAACTTTTCTAATCCGTCTTCGATATCTAGTGCCGCTTGCAAGAGATTGAACTCTTCGTTTTCGTACACAATTTTTTTGGTCATACCGTAACAATTCAATGGCTTTCCACGAAGACTAAAAACCGCTTGAGTATTAACATCTCGAGATTTCGTAATCGACCCAGAAGCCGAATCTCCTTCGGTAATAAAAAGGGTACTGTCTAAGTTTTTTGGATTTTTGGTATCGGGCAAATGGGCTCGGCAATCCCGTAATTTTTTGTTATGCAAATTGGCTTTTTTGGCTCTGTCAGTTGCTAATTTCCGAATACCCGACAATTCTTTTCGCTCTCTTTCGGCTTGTAAAATCTTACGAAGCAACGCATCGGCAGTTTCAGGATTTTTGTGTAAATAACTGTCTAATTTATTTTTAACAAAATCATTGACAAATGTACGTACTGATGGCATTCCGGGCTCTGAACCCATTTCGGTTGAACCCAATTTTGTTTTGGTTTGAGACTCAAAAACGGGTTCCATCACTTTGATACTAATCGCCGTAACAATTGATTTTCGTACATCCGAGGCTTCAAAAGGTTTGTTATAAAACTCACGAATGGTTTTTACAATCGCTTCTCGATATGCCGCCAAATGCGTTCCTCCTTGAGTGGTGTTTTGCCCGTTAACAAATGAATGATATTCTTCTGAATATTGTGTTTTACTATGTGTTAAGGCAATTTCGATATCATCGCCTTTCAGGTGAATAATTGGATATTCTAAATCCTCCACACTGATAGTTTCTTCTAATAAATCTTTCAATCCATTTTCAGAAAAGTACTTTTCGCCATTGAATAAAATGGTCAAACCATTGTTCAGATAACAATAGTTTTTGAGCATTTTTATCACATATTCCATTCGGAATTTGTAATTCTTGAAAATAGATTCGTCTGGAATAAAAGTTACTTTGGTCCCCTTGCGTTTAGTGGTTTCAATAATTTCTTCGTCAAGGACTAAATTCCCAGCAGAAAATTCGGCTGCTTTTTGCTTTTCATCACGAACCGATTCTACTCGAAAATAATTAGACAAAGCATTCACCGCTTTTGTTCCCACTCCATTTAAACCAACTGATTTTTTAAAAGCAAGAGAATCATATTTTCCGCCGGTATTCATTTTAGAAACCACATCAATCACTTTTCCTAGAGGAATTCCACGACCATAATCACGAACGGTAACCGTTTTATCTTTGATGTTAACTTCTATGGTTTTTCCAGCTCCCATAACAAATTCATCGATACAGTTGTCGAGAACCTCTTTGAGCAAAATATAAATTCCGTCGTCTGGCGAAGAACCGTCGCCGAGTTTCCCAATGTACATTCCCGGACGCATGCGGATGTGTTCTTTCCAGTCGAGTGATCGGATATTATCTTCGTTGTATTGAGTAGATCGTTCTGACATTTTAATGGTATCGAAATTAAGAATAGGCTATTCGATTCTAGTAGTACTAAAAAAGCTCTAGTTTGCTAATATAGGCAATGTCAAAAGAAAATAAAAAGAGTAAATAGAGAAGTTATTAAGAATGATATTGACAACGGATTTTAGATAAGTTCACTCCTTTTGTAATACTTTCTCAATTTCAAATTGAGTTCCTTTGGATTAAACGGTTTAATAACATATTCATCAATACCAATAAGGACGGCTTTTTCGAGATAACCATAAGAGGCTGATGCTGTTAAAGCGATAATTGGAATCGACGAATCCTTTTTTCGGATAATAGAAGTTGCTTCATAACCATCCATAATTGGCATGGCCAAATCCATTAAAATTAAATCATATTTGTCGCTTTTGAACTTTTGAGTAGCTAGCAAACCGTTTAAGGCAATATCCACTTTTACATTCCAATGCGATAATATTTTTTCGGCTACTTTTACATTTATCAAATTGTCTTCAACCAGCAACACTCGCATTCCATCTAAATCTTCTTCTTTGTAATCATGATATAAAATATCATTATTTAAATCGGAACTATTGGTAAAATAAGGAACATCCAAAACAAAACTAAAAGTAGATCCTATTCCTACTTCACTTTGCAAGTCGATATCCGAATTCAATAATTGTAGTAATTTTTTCGAAATAATTAATCCTAAACCTGTTCCGCCAAATTTTCTTGTTGTACTTGTTTCGGCTTGTTCAAACTGTTGAAAAATTCTGTCGAATTTAGATCTTTCAATACCAATTCCAGTATCAATAACTTGAACAACAAACTTAGAATTAGTTTTTGTTTTTTCTATTTGATGAACTTTTATTTGAACCAAACCATTATTTGTAAACTTAATGGCGTTCGAAACTAAATTAGTTATAATTTGCCCCAATCGAAGCGGATCACTAATAATGTTGGAAGTAAAATCTTTATCAATGCTAATTTCAATTCGATTTGAATTTTCTTTTGCTTTAACTTCTAATGATTTTCCGATTTGAGTTATTAATTCATGAAAGTCAAACGGAATTTGCTCAATGTCAATTTTTCCAGCTTCAATTTTGTTAAAATCAAGAATATCATTGATTAGAAGATATAAATTTTGAGCAGAATGTTTTAAAACATCAATATTTTCTTCGAAACTGGCAAAAGAATTTTCTTTTTCCATGATATAAATCAAACCAATAATAGCATTTAATGGTGTTCGAATTTCGTGACTCATCACCGAAAGAAAATCAGATTTAGCATTATTTGCCTTTTCTGCCGTTTCTTTTGCCAAAAATAATTGGTGTTCAATCTCTTTTTTAAGATCAATTTCTTGATTTAAAATAGTAATCAAATCAATTAAATTATCCTCACCTTCCAGTTTGACTTCGATACCATTTAACTGTTTGATGGCAAAAATTAATTCATCATGTATTTTTCTCTTTTTTTCTAATTCCTCTTTAATTTTTGAATTGATTTGAAAATATTCTTTATCGTTCAATTGGGAAGACAATTCAGATAATTCCGCATCTCGCTCAAAACTCATATACGATAAATTGACAGCCTTTATAAACTGCTGCAAATCTGAAATGTTTTCTAACAATTCTTGAGGTAAAAATTTAGCAATTTGTCTTTTTAGTTGCATATGAATATCTTTATTTTCCATCTAAATTTAGGATTCGAAAATGGTCGTTAATGTCATGGTTTGATTATGTAATTCACAAGCTACTTTGTTTAAAGTGGGCGAAATTTCTCCATAAGAATAAAATCCACAAACCAGCATTTTATCTCCAAAAACTTCTTTTACAACTTCAATTTCTTCTTCAATTCTATTTCCAAGTACAATTCTTCTACCAACACAACTTACTAAAAAAGCCAATTCTGGTTGATGAACTTGTTTCTTGTATATTTCTTCTGCAGCAGCATAGGAAGCATCAATTAATTTATCAATATTACCTTTCATAAATCGAACGGTAGAACCTATTGGAATATTACCTGCAAAAGTCATAGATTTCTTTTCTTCATCTATCGATAAAATTGTTCTCACAATGGGTTCAGAATCTGGATTTTCTTTAATTGACAATGGAAAATACAAAGAAGAACCTGGTAATTCATCAGCATATTTTCCAAGATATTCTTTATAGATTTCTAAAGCAGAACGATCTCCAATTTTATACAATACATTTTTATCAGAATCAGTTACATCACGCTCAGGACCAAAATCGCTCCAACCACCTTCGGAACCAAAACCAAAATGAAGATGATCACCATAAAATCCAACTGCTACAATTTTACCCACAGACGCATCAGCATTTAAACCAACGATTGTTTTTTCAAAGTTATACTCATCCCCAGCTAAACCACCAAAAATTGGAATTAAGCCTTCTGTTTTTTTAATTAATTCGTTAATAAGTTCAGTTCCGTTGATAAAACTACCTTCCGAAATAATTAAAATTGATTTTAAATCGTCTGTCAATAAATCCTCTTTTATTTTGTTTCCTAAAAGATCAATATCTGAATTATATATAATATCTATTTCTGTGGTTTTTATAGTCGATTTTTCAAATTGAATGGCAGTAGCTACGCTATTTTGTTTTACTAAAGTTGTGTTTGAAATTTGCCCAGCAGTGGAACAAATAATTATTTGAGCATTAGGATATAAAGAATTTAATTTTTTATATGGATTAGTATTTTCCAGAAAAATACGTTCGCCAAAAGCTAAAACTAAATTCGATTTTTGGGCATTAAATTCATCTTTTGAAAAAAGAATAGTCTCTTCAAGATTACTATCTAAGATTATTTGCTGTAACTGCATTCATTAAAAATATAAGTTCGCATAAAATAACAAAATTGTTTCCTTAAAAACAAAAAAAACCTACAAAGATTTTTGTAGGTCTGTTATTTTTATTCTAAAAATGATTTTTTTACACGTTAAACCTAAAATGCATTACATCACCATCTTTAACCACATACTCTTTCCCTTCAACTTTAAATTTCCCTGCTTCTTTAGATTTTGCTTCTGAACCATATTGAACAAAGTCTTCATAACCAATTACTTCAGCACGAATAAAACCTTTTTCGAAATCGGTATGAATCACGCCAGCGGCCTGTGGAGCCGTTGAACCAATATTGATAGTCCAAGCACGCACTTCTTTTACTCCAGCCGTAAAATAGGTTTGTTGTTTTAATAATTTATAAGCTGCACGAATTAAAACAGACGAACCTGGCTCACTTAATCCCATATCTTCTAGAAAAACCTGACGCTCTTCATAACTTTCTAATTCAGTAATATCAGCCTCAGCTCCTACCGAAAGAATAATCACTTCTGCTTCTTCATCTTTAACTAATTCGCGAACTTGATCTACATAGTTGTTTCCGTTTACAGCAGAATTTTCATCTACATTACAAACATATAAAACTGGTTTTGTTGTGATTAATTGAAAACTATCCATCAATTCTTCTTCCTCATACCCATTTGGAATGACTGTTCTAGCTGATTTTGCCTGTAGCAAAGCTTCCCGAATTCTATTCAACAAACCCTCTTCGAGTTGCGCTTCTTTATTGCCTGTTTTGGCAGCACGTTTTACTTTTTCTAACCGTTTTTCAACTGTTTCTAAATCTTTCAATTGTAATTCTATATCAATTGTTTCTTTGTCTCTAATTGGGTTTACATTTCCATCAACATGCACAATATTATCATTATCAAAACAACGCAACACATGAATTATCGCATTACATTCGCGTATATTTCCTAAAAATTGATTTCCTAATCCCTCTCCTTTACTTGCCCCTTTTACCAATCCTGCAATATCAACAATGTCAACAGTTGCCATTTGAACGCGCTCTGGCTTAACTAATTCTTCTAATTTATTTATTCTTGGATCGGGTACATTAACTACCCCAATATTTGGTTCGATGGTACAAAAAGGAAAATTGGCACTTTGTGCTTTTGCATTCGACAAACAATTAAATAAGGTGGATTTTCCAACATTGGGTAAGCCTACAATTCCTGCTTTCATTATGATTTGTTTTTAAAAATGCAAATATAGGTTTTATATCTTTTAATAAAAATTGAAAATTTAATCCGATAGTTTTATAGAATATTTTAAAATAATGCTAAATTGCGGAAAATCAAAAACCAAATATTAATTAATCAAATTAAACTATGAAAAAAATTATTGTGGCAATTTTAATGCTAAATGTTTCTTTTGTTGTGGCACAAAATGAGCCAGCCGAATCAAAAGATAAAAAAGAAACAGAACTCAAAGGACAAGAATTAAAAGATGTTGTAATTGTAGGTTCCAGAAACGCAAAAAGAACAGTTGTAAATTCAGCAGTTCCTATTGATATTATTGATGTAAAAACAGTTACAACTCAAAGCGGTAAATTGGAAATCAATGAACTTTTACAATATGTTGCTCCTTCATTCAATGCTAATAAACAATCTGGTTCCGATGGAGCTGACCATGTTGACCCTGCTTCTTTAAGAGGTTTAGGTCCCGACCAAACACTAGTTTTAATTAACGGAAAACGAAGACATCAATCGTCATTAATTAATCTTTTTGGAACACGTGGAAGAGGAAATACTGGAACCGATTTGAATGCTATTCCTGCTTCATCTATCAAAAGAATTGAAATATTAAGAGATGGAGCTGCAGCACAATATGGTTCTGATGCTATAGCGGGAGTAATCAATATAGTACTTAATGATAATGTAAATGAGTTGACAGGAGCGGTTACTTTTGGTGCTTATAATACAAATGCTCAAGGAGATTTTCCCGATGGAACTGCCAACACAAAAGGGAATTACTTAGACAAAAATGGAAACGGAAACACTACTGGAAAAAGACCTGCTTTTGATGGACTTTCTACTAAAATCACTGCAAATTACGGTGTGAAATTAACCGACAAAGGAGGTTTTGTGAACTTTACAACCGAATTTTTGAATAAACAAAAAACCTTACGTCCAGGATTTGATTTTAGAAAAGGATTTGGAGAAGCATCCATTACAAGTTCAAATGTAATGGCAAATTTATCAATTCCTATAACCGATAAATTAGATTTTTACGCTTTTGGAGGTCGAAATGACCGAGATACAGATGCTTATGCTTTTACAAGAAATGATGGAGCTAGAGTGGTAGAATCTATTTATCCTGGTGGATATACACCGAGAATTACTTCGGTAATTGTTGATAATTCTATTGTTGCTGGTTTCAAAACAAAAACTAATAGTGGATGGAAAATTGATTTAAGTAATGCTTTTGGTAAAAATATTTTTGACTACACCATCAAAGGAACTTTAAATGCATCATTAGAAAGCGATTCTCCAACACAATTTGATGCAGGAGGACATAGCTTGAGTCAAAATACAACTAATTTAGATTTTTCTAAAAACTTTTCTTCTGTATTAGAAGGAATGAACTTAGCATTTGGAGCAGAATACAGAAATGAAAATTTTGAAATTTTCGCTGGTGAAATAGGTTCTTATGCAACTTACGATACTGACGGAAATCCAATAACAAACCCGCTAACACAATCAGCCCCGATTGATTTATTGTCAGGTGATCCAAGACCAGGAGGCTCACAAGGTTTCCCAGGTTATAGTACTAAAAATTCAGTTGATAAATCACGTTCTAGTTTTGCGGCATATGTAGATAGCGAGTTTGATATTTCAAAAGCATTTCTCATAAGCGGAGCAATTCGCTTTGAAAATTATAGTGACTTTGGAAGTACTTTAAATGCTAAAATTGCTTCACGATTAAAACTTACAGAAAATGCTAATTTGAGAGGTTCTTTTAGCTCAGGATTTAGAGCGCCTTCATTAGCTCAAATTTATTACAATACTAACTTTACTAATTTTAGTAGTGCAGGAGCATCTGAGGTATTATTGTCAGCCAACAACAGCCCAGTAACAAAAGCATTCGGAATTGGAGAATTAAACGAAGAAAAAGCGTTAAATGGATCTTTAGGTTTGACAATTAAAGAAGGTGGTTTCACTGCTACTATTGATGGATATTGGGTAAAAGTTAAAGACAGAATCGTTTTAACTGGCTATTTTGATGCCTCAACAAAAGGTTTAGGTGTAGATTCTGCTCAATTTTTTACTAATGGAGTGGATACTGAAACTAAAGGAGTCGATTTTGTTTTCGGTTGGAACAAAACAATAGGTAATTCTAGATATGGAGCTTCACTAGTTGGAAACTTTAATGAAATGAAAATCTCAAAAGTAAATAATAAAGATTTAGACGAACAAACATTTTTTGGAGAAAGAGACAAAGCATTCTTATTAGCCTCTGCTCCTGCTAGTAAATATGGATTGAACTTTAATTATAGTAATAAATGGTTTAATTCGGGAGTTGCCTTTACAAGATATAGCGAAGTGAAATTATTAGATTACCAAGTTTATGAAGATGATGCAGACTATGGTTCTTTTGAAAATAAAATAGCAGCGGCTACTGATACCTATACTTCTAAAATTGTAACTGATTTGACTGTGGGTTTTAAACTAAACGATTATATGAAATTGAGTTTAGGAGCCAATAACTTATTTAATATTTATCCAGATCAACAAGACGACTGGGTTGAAGCTGGTGGATATTGGGATTCAGTTCAAATGGGTTTTAGCGGAGCCTATTATTATGCAAGATTGGGTTTTAATTTCTAATCCAAACATAACCAAACAAAAATACCTGAATGCAAAGGCATTCAGGTATTTTTATTTACAGTACAACTAACTTTACTCGTTGTGTAAAAAAGCTTGTCTATTAAGCAAGGTTTCTTCGTCTTCTACATGATTTTCATCAGGAATACAACAATCTACCGGGCAAACCGCTGCACACTGTGGCTCATCATGAAATCCTTTACATTCCGTACATTTTCCTGGAACAATATAATAAACATCATCTGAAATCGGTGTTTGAGCATCATCCGCATCTACTTCTTCACCAGATGGTAAAACAATTTTGCCTCTCACTTTTGTTCCATCTTTGTATCTCCAATCGTCAGCACCTTCATATATTGCAGTATTTGGACACTCTGGTTCACAGGCTCCACAATTAATGCATTCGTCAGTTATTATAATTGCCATAATTTTAAGTTTAAGAGTTTAAAAGTTTAAAAGTTTATAAAACCAATGACTTTTAACTTTTGGCTAATGCCTAATTTCTAATTCCTTATTTTTGCGCAAAATTACAATCAAAACTCTACATAAACAAATTACTGATGTTACAAAACGACAAAAAAAAATGTTTTATTGAATTAGGCAAGTTCCTAAGCCAGTTTTCTGAAAAAGAAATGACAAAAAAAGCATCTGTTTTTGGGAACGAGATGTTCTTTAATTCGTTTGTTGATTTAATACAACTTTCACAATCTCATAACGGTTGGTATACTGCTGATAATGTGTATTTTTCGATTCAATCTTGGGCAAACGCCTTGACTGAAGAAAATTTAAATCAATGGTTGAAACCCTACAATTTAGATGCAAATAAACCAAAAACAGTCGGATTGATTTTAGCTGGAAACATACCATTGGTAGGCTTTCACGATTTTTTGTCGGTCTTAATTTCGGGAAATGCTGTTTTGATAAAAACATCTTCAAATGATCAGCATTTATTGCCTTTTTTGGCAAAATACCTCATAGCAGTAGAACCTGAATTAGCTACTAAAATTACTTTTACAGAAGGTAAATTAGAAAATTTTGATGCCATTATTGCCACAGGAAGCGACAATACAGCCCGTTATTTTGAGTATTATTTCAAAGACAAACCTAGCATTATCCGAAAGAACAGAAATTCGGTAGCTATTTTGAATGGAAAAGAAACTACAGCACAATTAACTGCTTTAGGCGAAGATATTTTTCGCTATTTTGGTTTAGGTTGCCGTAATGTATCGAAACTCTTTGTCCCGAAAGACTATGAGTTTACTGCTTTTTTTGAAGCTATTTTCGAATATCAAGAAGTCATTCATTATGAAAAATACGCCAATAATTACGATTACAACAAAGCTGTTTTTTTAATGAGCAATTTTAAATTATTGGATAATGGCTTTTTAACTTTGAAAGAAGACATGAGCTATTCTTCTCCTATTTCGAGTGTTTTTTATGAATTTTATGAAAGTTTAGACGATTTAGAATTGAAATTAACAAACGAAAAAGAGAAAATTCAATGCGTTGTAAGCAATAATTTGGTAGCAAATAGCATCGAATTTGGACAAACACAAACCCCAACTTTATGGGATTATGCAGATAATGTGGACACAATTGAATTTTTGTTAACAACATAACAAAAAAATGTAGAATTATTTCAGATTATATAATGCTAATTCGAGTCCTATTCCCGAAATTTGCATTTTTAAAATTTGGACATAAACAATACTATGAAAAAACACAACTACAGCGCAGGACCTTGTATTTTGCCACAAGAAGTTTTCGAAAAATCAGCTCAAGCCATACTAGACTTCAATAATTCGGGATTATCGATTCTGGAAATATCTCACAGAAGCAAAGATTTTGTGGCAGTGATGGACGAAGCGAGAGCTTTGGCGATTGAACTTTTAGGATTAGAAGGAAAAGGATACCAAGCTTTATTTTTGGCTGGAGGAGCAAGTTTAGAATTTATTATGGCTCCTTACAATTTGATGAAAGAAGGTGGAAAAGCTGCTTATTTAGATTCTGGAACTTGGGCTACTGCCGCTATTAAAGAAGCAAAATCTTTTGGAGAAACGGTAATTGTTGCTTCTTCTAAAGAATCAAATTATAATCATGTACCAAAAGGATATGCAATACCTTCCGATGCTGATTATTTTCATTGCACAAGTAACAATACCATTTTTGGAACACAAATGAAGGAATTTCCTGATTTAAATATTCCTATGGTTTGCGATATGAGTTCCGATATTTTTTCAAGAGTAATTGATTTTTCTAAATTCGGAATTATTTATGCTGGCGCTCAAAAAAATATGGGACCTGCTGGTGCTACTTTAGTTGTTATAAAAGAAGAAATTTTAGGTAAAAGTGGACGAAACATCCCAAGTATGCTTGATTACGAAAAACATATCAAAGCTGAAAGTATGTACAATACACCGTCTGTTTTTCCAGTTTATGCCTCTTTATTAACGTTGCAATGGTTGAAAAATTTGGGTGGAATTGCTGCCGTAGAAAAATTAAATAATGCAAAAGCCGCTTTGTTATATAACGAAATAGACAGAAATCCTTTATTCAAAGGGGCTTCGGTAGTTGAAGATCGTTCGATGATGAATGCTACTTTCTTATTAAACGATGAAGCACACGCTCCTATTTTTGATGCTATGTGGAAAGAAGCTGGAATTTCTGGTTTACCGGGTCATCGTTCAGTTGGTGGTTACAGAGCCTCAATGTACAACGCCATGCCAATAGAAAGTGTACAAGTTTTAGTAGATGTGATGCAAGCTTTGGAAAAAAGTGTTTAGTAAGCACGCAGGAAGCTGGGAGTTAGAAGTCAGAAGCATATAAGAATAAAATAAATTAAAATGTTGTTTAGAATATTTGAAAGTTAGACTCCAAAAGCTTCCAACTTCAATCTTCTAACTTCAAACAAAAAAAAACAACTATGAAAGTATTAGCAAACGATGGGATTTCAAAAAGTGGAATTCTAGCTTTAGAAAAAGGCGGTTATGAAGTAATAACTACCAAAGTGGCACAAGAACAAGTAGCTAACTTTGTGAACGAAAATAACGTTAGCGTTGTGTTAGTTCGAAGTGCAACGAAAGTTCGTAAAGATATTATTGACGCTTGCCCAAGACTTAAAATTATTGGTCGTGGTGGAGTTGGAATGGATAATATTGATGTAGAATATGCAAAAAGCAAAGGGATTCACGTAATCAATACACCTGCTTCATCATCAGAATCAGTGGCGGAATTGGTTTTTGGACACTTATTTTCAGGGGTTCGTTTCTTGCATAGTTCCAATAGAAATATGCCTTTAGAAGGAGACTCCAATTTTGATGGTTTGAAAAAAGCATATGCAGAAGGAATAGAATTAAGAGGAAAAACTTTAGGAATTGTTGGTATTGGTCGTATAGGTCAAGCGACAGCCAAAATGGCTCTAGGATTAGGAATGAGAGTAATTGCTGCTGATAGTTTTATTCCGAAAGTAGATGTAAAAGTGGAATTTTTTGACGGTCAATCAATCACAACAACTATCGTTTCTCAGTCATTAGAATCTTTATTCAAAGAAGCCGATTTTATTACACTTCACGTTCCTGCTCAAGACGGATACATTGTTGACGAAGCGGCTTTGGCTATCATGAAAGACGGTGTAGGTATTGTAAACTGTGCTCGTGGTGGAGTTATTGACGAAATAGCATTGATTAAGGCGTTGGATGCTGGTAAAGTTTCTTTTGCAGGATTAGATGTTTTTGAAAGCGAACCTAAACCAGAAATTACTATTTTGATGCACCCAAAAATTTCGCTAACACCTCATATTGGTGCAGCAACGGGCGAAGCACAAGATAGAATTGGAACTGAATTAGCTAGTCAAATTATTAGTATTCTAGGATAATATTTTGGAAAAATAAACTCAAAGGCTGTCTATAAAAAGACAGCCTTTGTTGTTTTAAAAGATTTACAAAACATCCAAACTTCCTTTTCCCTCTCTCACAACAATAGGTTCGTGTCCTGATAAATCGATGATTGTCGAACCCATGTTATCGCCATAACCGCCATCAATCACTAAATCAACTAAGTTTTGCCATTTCTCAAAAATAAGTTCGGGATCGGTGGTGTATTCTATCACTTCATCTTCGTCATGAATAGAGGTCGAAACGATTGGATTTCCTAATTGCCGAACAATTTCTAAAGCAATAGAGTTATCTGGAATACGAATTCCAACTGTTGTTTTCTTCTTAAATTCTTTTGGTAAATTAGTATTTCCAGGTAAAATAAAAGTGTACGGACCTGGCAAAGATCGTTTTAAGAGTTTAAAAGTAGCTGTGTCTATTTGTTTCACATAATCCGACAAATGACTCAAATCGTGACAAACAAAGGAGAAATTTGCTTTTTCTAACTTCACACCTTTTATTTTTGCAATTCGTTCCAAAGCTTTAGAATTGGTAATATCACAACCCAAACCATAAACAGTGTCGGTTGGATAAATGATTAAACCGCCATTTTTTAAAACATCGACCACTTTTTTGATAGCTGCCTCGCTGGGTTTGTCTTCGTAGATTTTTATGAATTGGGACATTTTTATAAAGAATAGAATTAAAAATATTTTATATTACGTTTGAGCTCCCATTTACCATTTTTTAAAACTAAATGTTTTTCTAACTTAAAATATTCAAACTTTGAACCATCAATAAATTCGTAATTCTCCCGAATTGTTACTTCTTTATAATTTTTAACTACTCCATCAATTGATAAATAAAGGACTTTATTTTCTTTTGTGTTTTTAAATTTATCAAACTCAGATTCGTCAATAATCCGCTTATTTGATATACCTTTTATTACATCTAAAAAAGGTTTTTGTAATAAATCAGGGGAATAAATATTACTAATTTCTTCTTCGGACATATTACCACATTCATAAATTAGAGGTTTAAATACAATAATATCAAAATTGTCTGTTGGGAATTTTATACTTTGCGCATAAACCAAATTCAGTTCGTCTAAATTTTCTAACTTTAATGTTGGATTTGAAAATTTATTACAACTTGAAAAAACCAATAATATGATTATTAAAATTTTAATATTTTTCATATATCTTTTATTATCCAATAATATCTAGTTTCGCAAATCGCAACAATAATTTTTTAATTCCTCCCACTTCAAATCTGATTTCGGCTTTTTTGTCGGCACCAGCTCCTTCAAGGTTGATGATTTCGCCTTTACCAAAACGTTCGTGCATAATGATATTGCCAACGGTTAATTTACTATCAAATAAATTGGCACTTCCTGAATTACTAGAAACCGGTTTTAGCTTTCTAATATTTATATCCGATTTAGGTTCGTTATTCGTAACATAATTGGGCGGAGTTCCTGAAACTGGCTTTGCCAAACGCAATTTTGATTTATCAATATCACCAAAAATATCACTATCAATCATGGGTTTGTAGCGATAATTAGTTTCTTCGGCAGACAGATATTCCAGATATTGCCCATCAATCTCTTCAATAAAACGAGAAGGTTCACTATCGGTTAGTTTCCCCCAACGATATCGGGATTGCGCATAAGTTAAATACGCCTGATGCTCGGCTCTGGTTAACGCCACATAAAACAAACGGCGTTCTTCTTCGAGTTCGCTTCGGGTACTCATACTCATGGCACTCGGAAATAAATCTTCTTCCATACCAACCACAAATACATGCGGAAATTCTAAGCCTTTGGCCAAATGTATCGTCATCAACGCCACTCTATCTTCGTCGCTAGTATCTTTGTCTAAATCGGTTGCGAGAGCCACATCTTCCATAAATTCTGACAAGGCACCACGAGCGCCATCAATCTCTTTTTGGCCTTCGGTGAAATCCTTGATACCGTTTAGTAATTCTTCGATATTCTGAATTCGGGTCATGCCTTCGGGCGTAGCATCTTTTTTTAATTCTTGTACCAAACCTGTTTTTTTAGCCACATGATCGGTGATATAGAAAGCATCTTGATTCTCGTTTATCACTTGAAAACTCTGAATCATCGTTACAAAATCCTGTAATTTCTGCTTCGTACCAGCATTCAATTTCAAGTCGATTTTATCAATGTTTTGCATGACTTCAAAAACAGATCGTTTGTAATGATTGGCAGCCACGGTCAATTTTTCGACAGTCGTATCTCCTATTCCACGTGCTGGATAATTAATCACACGAATGAGTGCTTCCTCATCTTTCGGGTTGATAACCAAACGTAAATAACACAAGACATCTTTAATTTCTTTCCGTTGGTAAAAAGACAAACCTCCATAAATCCGATACGGAATATCTCGTTTTCGGAGTGCATCCTCCATCGCACGCGATTGTGCATTGGTTCGATACAAAATAGCAAAGGCTCCATTATTGAGTTGGTTTTGCATCTTTTGTTCAAAAATAGTACTCGCCACAAAACGTCCTTCTTCGGCATCGGTTATACTGCGGTTAACTTTTATTTTGGGTCCAAAATCATTGGCTGTCCAAACAATTTTATCGAGTTTGGTTTTGTTTTTATCAATGATCGTGTTCGCTGCCTCGACAATATTTTTGGTGGAACGGTAATTTTGTTCTAATCTAAAGGTTTTTACGCCTTCATAATCCTTTTGAAAATTGAGAATATTATTGATATTCGCCCCGCGAAAAGCATAAATACTTTGTGCATCATCACCCACGACACAAATATTTTGAAATTTATCCGACAAAGCCCGAACAATCAAATACTGCGAATGATTCGTATCTTGGTACTCATCGACCAAAATATAACGAAAACGGTTCTGATATTTGGCTAAAACCTCCGGGAAACGAGTCAATAATTCATTGGTTTTTAACAACAAATCATCAAAATCCATGGCACCAGCCTTGAAACAACGCTCTACATAATTTTGATAAATGTCGCCCAAACGAGGCTTCTTGCTCATGGCATCGGCTTCTTGTAATTCGGGATTATTGAAATAGGCTTTAACGGTAATTAAACTGTTTTTGTAACTCGAAATCCGACCTAAAATCTGCTTTGGTTTATAAATATCTTTATCCAATTGCATTTCTTTAATCACTGCTGAAATTAACCGAACAGAATCCTGTGTGTCATAAATAGTAAAATTGGACGGATAGCCCAATTTATCCGCTTCTGAACGAAGAATCCGAGCAAAAACAGAGTGAAAAGTACCCATCCAAAGATTTTTAGCTTCGTTGGAACCCACAATTTCAGAGATTCGTTTTTTCATCTCACGAGCCGCTTTATTAGTAAATGTGAGTGCCAAAATACTAAAAGCATCAACCCCTAAACTCATCAAATAGGCAATCCGAATGGTTAACACACGCGTTTTTCCCGAACCAGCTCCAGCAATAATTATCATAGGACCGTCTTTTTGTAAAACAGGTTCTCTTTGGGCTTCGTTGAGTTGTTCGATGTATTGTTGCATAATTATTCT
>CAMAWK010000004.1 GCA_945861915.1 Flavobacterium psychrophilum
GGATTGTGGGAGTATCTGATAGTTCTCCAGTATCTGTAGAAACCAATTCTGGGAATACCTATTATTCCACAAATGTAACAACGGCAGGAAGCGCTTTTTCCGTTAACATGAGTCAAAAAGTTGAAATCATTCAAGGATTAACCTATACATTAACTTTCGATGCTTGGTCAGATATAAATAGACCTATTGTTGCTGGTATAGGTTTAAGTGCTAGTCCATGGACAAATAAGACTGAAAATGTAAATATTACAACAACTAGAACAACCTACACATTAATATTAACAGCAGATGGTTTTGGTGCGAGTAATGCACGTGTGATTTTTGATTTAGGAGCTGCAATAGGCACAGTTAATATTGATAATGTTTCTTTAACAATTAATACTAATAATTAAAAGTAATCATGAAAAATTTAAAATATATAATAGGAACATTTCTATCCTTGACTTTATTATTTAGTAGTTGTCAAGATGATGAAGGGGAAGTTGGTAACATTGTAGCGCCCTCTAATGTTACAATATCTTATGAAATTGTTGGGGCTAGTGCTTCAAAACCAAATGGAGATGGAACCGGTGTTGTAAATTTCAAAACCACATCAGATAATAATGTGATAACTTACAGATATAATTTTGGTGATAATACAGATGTAAAAGTAGCTGCTTCTGGTGAAATTTCTCATCAGTTTAGTTTAACTGGGGTAAACACCTATTCTGTTACCGTGATGGCTTCAGGAGTAGGAGGAATTACAAGTACATCAACAATTAACATTGATGTTTTTAGCTCTTTTGAAGATGCAGAAGCTAAAGAGTTTTTAACCGGTGGAGCTGGTAATAATAAAACTTGGTATTGGGCAGCAGATAAACCAATAAATATTGGTTTAGGTCCAAATATAGTTCAGCCGGGAGGAGAACATACTTGGCCTCAATGGTTTAGATCTGATCCATGGCATTCAGATAAGCTTTGTATGTATGATGCGGAGTTTGTTTTCTCACAATCAACAGAGGGTGACGTAACTTTTGAGCAATTAAAGGATATTGCCTATTTACCAGGTGATTATGCAAGTTCAATTGGTGTAGCTGGTAACACCTGTCATGGACTTGATGTTGCTCCGAGCCTGAATGGTGTGAAAAAGGTAAGTTTTGCGCCTTCAAACTCTATTGCAACACTTGATGGTAGAGATCCTACTTACAGAGGAACGACATTGAATTTTTCTGATGATGGTTTTATGTGCTGGTATGTTGGAAAAACATCAAGTAAATTAGAAATAATTGAAATTACCAATACTACTTTAAAAGTAAGAATTGAAGAAGGTCCAAGGGCCTGGTATTGTTATTTCCAGACACAAAAGCCTGTTAAGGATTAGATAAGAAATTTTAATAGTTTATAAAGGGAGCATATCAAATGTTCCCTTTTTTTTATTGTTACTTGTAAGGGTATAGTTTTTTATTGTAATCGAAATTTACTTCTCTAATATTCAATATTGATTTAAATATTCAACAATAAATGATTAATAGAAACAATGTAAGTATGTGATTTTTTCTTTTTTCTAGTCTTTAAATTTTAAAAAAATATAAATAATTGAAAATCAATTAATTGTAATTTAGTTGTTGGGTTTTTATATCTAAGCAATGTCGCATTTGATGTGTTTTTGTATGATTTATTTACAGTTTGTTCAACTACGAATATGGAAATTTAATTTTACTTTTGCCATAAATATGATAATTATCTACCAATAATATAACAAATATGAAATTAACCAAATCTTTTATTTTTAACTCAAAATTTAAACTATTCTTATTAGATCTTTATTAAAATTTTATATCTTTAATTTTTATGAATCCAAGAGCTTTTAAAAATTAACAAAATCAATTAAACCAACTATAATAATTATGAAAAAAGTATTTTTTTTACTAACACTTTGGTGTTATTCAATTACAACCTATTCTCAGGCAGATAAGGTAACTCTTGATAAGAGTGAAGCTGGAATAAAGTTAAAAGTCAATGGAAATGACTTAATGATTAACGGCATGAACTGGGATTATTTTCCTATTGGTACCAATTATAATTACAGTCTTTGGACTCAACCAGAAAGCGTTATTCAACAAGCTTTAGATGATGAAATGTCTTTGTTGAAAAATATGGGTGTCAATACCATTAGAGTTTACAGTGGAATGCCAAAAAAATGGATTGAATATGTTTACACCAACTATGGTATCTATACTATGTTAAACCATTCTTTTGGTCGTTACGGATTAACTATTGACGGGGCTTGGGTGCCAACAACAGAATATGCGGATGCTAAAACACGTAAATTGCTTTTGAAAGAAGTAAAAGAAATGGCTGCAGAGTATAAAGATACAAAAGGATTATTGTTGTTTTTGTTAGGTAACGAAAATAACTATGGTTTGTTTTGGGATGGTGCAGAAACTGAAAACATTCCTGTAAAGGATAGAAAATCTACAAAACGTGCTCAATACATGTATTCTTTATTTAATGAAGCTGTTGTAGCTATGAAAGCTATTGATGCAAATCATCCAATGTCTATTTGTAATGGAGATTTATTGTTTTTGGATATTATTGCAAAAGAATGTAAGGATGTTGATATTTTGGGTATCAATGTATATAGAGGAATTTCGTTTGGAGATTTGTACGAACGAGTTAAAAAAGAATATGGCAAACCAGTTTTATTGTCAGAATTTGGTTCTGATGCTTTTAATGCAATTGCAAATGCAGAAGACCAAAACGGTCAAGCCAATATTCTGAGAGGAAATTGGAAAGAAATATATGAAAATGCAGCAGGAATGGGCAAATCAGGAAATTCTCTTGGTGGGTTTACTTTTCAGTTTAGTGACGGTTGGTGGAAATTTGGTCAAACCAAATTGTTAGATGTTCACGATACAAACGCTTCATGGTCAAATGGAGGGTATCCTTTTGATTATGCTAAAGGAGAAAATAACATGAATGAAGAGTGGTTTGGAATCTGTGCCAAAGGACCAAATAATGCCAAAGGGAATTATCAGTTATATCCTCGATCAGCCTATTATGTACTTCAAGATGTACATCGTTTTAATCCTTATGCTAGTGGAGCTTCTTTAGCAAGTTTGAATACTCACTTATCTGGCGTTCAGCTAATGGATGCTACTCTAAAAGCTAGAAGCGATAAAGCCGCACTTAATAGCCAACAAGGAGGTAAAATAAAATTCTCAAGATTAGCAGCTGAATTTACAACTTTCAACACTGGAGGAGAAAAAATTTTAACTCCAACAGTACCAAATACTGCTAACCCTTCATATCCAAACAAATTAGGTTTTGATCACATGCAATCTTATTTTATTGGAGTAGAGGCAAGTCCAGTATCTAACATGACAGCTAATGTGGAGTTTAATGTTTTAGGTAATGTAGCTTTGAATCCTATTGACGAAATATTTTATGAAAACAGAGCACGTCCACTAAATTTAAAAGGTTCTGATGATGGTACAGTAACTTTAACAGATAATAATCGTGTTCAATTATACAGAGCTAGTTATAAATGGGACGAAAAATTATTTAATTTAAATGGTTTTTATAGAACAGGTCATTACCATTGGGCGTACGAAGGAGATTTCTTTAATTTATATCCTGAGGCCAATTACGGACCTAACATCGATATCTATAATGGAGAGGCTCCATTTGGGATGGAAGTTGAAGGGAAAAAAATATTTAAAGGGTTTAAATTGGCTGCAGGACCACAACTTTGGTGGGGTGCCAATCCAGCTGTTTTACTAAAATATACTAAAAATATAGCAAAATTTGATGTAACTGGAATTTTTCATGAAGATATAGAACAACTAGGGGTTGCTAATTCATCTATTGCATTTCCTCAACCAAAAACAAGAAGGTTGACATTACATGCCAATAGAAAATTTGGAAAATTTGGTTTTGATTTAGGAGGTATTTGGGCTGGACAACCATTAAATGGGAGAGAGTACCAAGTTTTGCGAAATGAAGGTGGAATTAATGTAGCTAAAGCAGCAACAATTGAATCTAAAGATAATTTAGGAGCTAAAGTAAAAGTTACTTACATAGGTGGTAAATTTAATTGGTATGCACAAGCTGCAGCTCAAGGTTTGGTGGCTAATGGAGGATTTGATCAAACACAAACTTTTACAGGTTGGAGATTAAAAGACAGCGGTAGTGGAAACCAATACAACTTTTTAACAGGGGCAACCTATACAATAGGAAAACTTCAAATAGCACCTAACTTTTTATGGCAAAAACCTCTAGAGGAAGCCATGACTGTAGATGCAGTTGGAGGAAGACTTAGAAATATACTTGATGATCCTTTTATTGTAAGAGCCAATAGAGAGCAAGTAGCCGCAGAGATATTATTCACTTTTGATCCTACACCAGGTACATGGATGTATGAATGGGATAATGACCGTTCAGAAGATGCCAAATTCGCAGTAAGCGCAGGATTTGTTTTCCGTCATTTGCCTACAACACAAGATGCTGCTATAGGTTTTCAAGCTAACAGAACTACTTTTGCTTTTCCAAATTCAGTTCCAGCAAAAGATTTATGGGAAGTAAATGCAAGAATTGTATCTAAATTAAGTAGTGATTTAGGTTTTATAGCCAATGTTTATGGTGGACCAGCTCAAGGAAATGGTAGCGATGCTAGAACCATTAAACGTTATGGTATGGATGTAAGAACAATTTATAACAAAGTAAAATTTAATTCATCCATTAAAGTGAATGATTTTGGACCTTTTGATTATCATAGGGATTTTAATTTAACCTATCCAGTACAATTAATGGGAGATATTTCATTTGGAATCGGAAAACAAGATTGGTTCCTTCTACCGGGCACAAGAATAGGATTTAGAGGGACTTGGCGTTCACTTGATCAATATTCTAATAGATATAATAGTGGAGCTACAAAGTTAGATGGGCTTGGTGATGTAGTTCCTGACCCTGCCGCTCCGGGTTATGCAAATGGTCAAGAATGGGAGATTAGAACCTATCTTCAAATCAATATTGGTAATTAATAAATTAATAAAATAAAGAAAATGAAAACATATTCAATTTTTAGTTCAAAAAAAACAAGTCTTGTCTTGATGAGCTTGCTTCTTATTCTTGGTTGTCAAAACGAAGATTCAGATTTACGTGATATAGATGTAACTGTTTCACAAAATACTAATCCAGATGTATTTATAGATACTTTTAGCGGTGGATTAGATTATGCAGCTTTTGCAGGATCTGACTATTTGGGTTTTCAGGTAGATAATGATGTAGCATATAATGGATCATCGGCTTCCATGCGTTTTGATGTGCCTAATGTGGGTGATCCAGATGGCGGTTTTACTGGAGGTGCATTTTTTTCAACAGGAGGTCGAAATCTAACGGGTTATAATGTTTTAACTTTTTGGGCAAAAGCATTACAAGCCTCAACAATTGAAATAGGTTTTGGTTTAGATAATACTGGTTCACAAGATTATAAAGCAAGTTGTACACAAAAAATTAGCACCACTTGGAAAAAGTATTATCTTCCTATTCCTGATGCTTCTAAATTAAAATTAGAAAAAGGATTATTGTACGTTTCAGCAGGAGCACTTAATGGTAATGGATATACTTTTTGGCTTGATGAAGTAAAATTCGAAAAAGATGAAAATGTAATACTACAAGAAGCTAAAATTAATAGTGGTCAAAACTCAACAAAATCAGGCCCAGCACCTGCTAAAATTGAAGGTTTAACTGCAAAATTTGGTCTCCCTAATGGTGGAAATCAAACAGTAACTTTATCTGCAAATTATTTTAATTTTATTTCTGACAATAATGAAGTTGTTACAGTCACTCCAAGTGGATTGGTTGAAAAGTTAGGGATTGGTACTGCAACAATTACTGCTAATTTAGGTAGTTCAGCAGCTTCTGGTTCAGTTACGGTGATATCAGCGGGAGCTTTTGTATTTCCACCAGTACCTACAAGAATTGCTTCTAATGTAGTTTCTGTTTTCAGTGATAATTATACTAACATAGGTGTTGACTTTTTTAATGGGTATTGGCAACCCTACCAAACAACACTTTCAAATGATTTTGAAGTGCCAAATAATGGTATAGTGGATAAATTTTTATACTATACCAACTTTAACTTTGTGGGGAATCAATTATCTGCTCCTAGAGCTGATTTATCACAAATGACACATTTACATTTCAATATGTATATTCCTGGTGCTGTGCCTTCAAATTTTGATTTTTTAGTTACTGTAGTTGATTTTGGTCCTAATGGTGTTGATGGTGGTAATGATGATACAAGAAAACAATTATTTGTTCGTAATTCAAGTAACATTAAGGCTAATGAGTGGTTAACCATAGAACTTCCTCTTGATATGACTAACAAGAGTAAAGTAGGATTGATTATCTATGAAAATATTAATATCCCTCAAGGTCCGGGATTGAAAGAATTTTATTTAGATAACATCTATTTTTATAAAGAGTAATAAAGTTTAATTGCAATGGAGATAGTAGTTTGTTAATTTTTATTTCCATTGCAATTTAATTATAAGTGTATTTACCATCAATTAAAATAAACACATAGGCTAAAGGTCTATGTGTTTTAATATTATAAGTATAATTAATTAAAAATAAATCAAATGAAAAATACAATTATAAAAATTGGATTCTTTTTTTTCTCACTAGTTGTTGTAAGTTGTCAAGGTGAAGACCCTCAAACTGTAGTCAATACTTCTGATGATTTTACCGTTTTGAAATTCTCTGACGAATTTAATAAAGACGGTGCACCAAATCCAGCAGTATGGGGTTATGATTTAGGAAGTGGAAACAACGGATGGGGTAATAATGAATTGCAAAGCTATACAAGCGATGCCAAAAATGTTAGAGTAGAAGGTGGCAACTTAATAATCACAGCAATTAAAGAATCTTCTGGAGGAAAATCCTTTTCCTCAGCAAGAATTAAAACTCAAGGAAAGTATAGTTTTAAATATGGTAAAATAGAATTTAGAGCTAAATTGCCAACAGGAGTAGGAACTTGGCCAGCTATTTGGTCATTAGGGGATAATATTACCTCAGTTTCTTGGCCATCTTGTGGAGAAATCGATTTTATGGAACACGTTGGTAAAGAGCAGAATAAAATTTTTGGTTCTCTTCATTACCCAGGTAATTCAGGTGGTAATGCTGTAACAGGAACTAAATTGATTAGCAACGCCTCAACTGAGTTTCATATTTATAAAGTAATTTGGAATTCTAATACCATCCGATTTTATGTAGATGATGTGTTGTATAAAACAGCCCCCAATGCTTCAACCCTGCCTTTTAATCAAAACTTCTTTATTATTATGAATATTGCCATGGGTGGAAATTTTGGTGGTCCTGTTGTCTCAACATTTACTCAATCGTCGATGGAGGTAGATTATATTAGAATATATCAGTAATATTTATTTTAAAACTCAAAACTATCTTTTTAATATTTTAAAAACTAAATAAATAGAATATCACGAATAGAAAATTTTATACTTTGAAAAGTATAACATATAAATTGTCTCTCAATTTTAAAATAAAAATTAATTAAGCATACAAACATGGAAATAGTTGAATTCAAAGGAGAAAAATATAATAAAATAGCCAATAACGATGCCATGCGCCCTTTTTTTATGAGTATCGTGAGTGATTCCAATCATTGGATGTTTATTTCAAGTAATGGAGGACTTTCAGCAGGAAGAAAAAATGCAGAATTTGCACTTTTTCCTTATTATACCGATGATAAAATTACTGAATTTGCGGATGTAACAGGCAGTAAAACTATTTTTCAAATTCGTTTCGATGAGAAAGAATTGATTTGGGAACCTTTTTCTGAACGCTTTAACGACACCTATAATTTAACTAGAAATTTATATAAAAACTTATACGGTAATAAAATCATTTTCGAAGAAATTCATAATGATTTGCAATTGACTTTCCGATACGAATGGAATTCTAGTAATCGTTTTGGTTTTATAAAAAAATCAGAAATAATCAATAATTCAGGGGTTGATTATACTATTACGGTTTTAGATGGAATTCAAAACATTATGCCTCAAGGGGTGAGTAGCGATTTGCAAACCACCACTAGTAATCTGGTAGATGCCTACAAGCGAAATGAATTACATCTCGAAAGTGGACTAGGAATTTTTGCCCTAAGTGCTATTATTGTTGATAAAGCCGAACCAAGTGAAGCGCTAAAAGCCAATGTAGTTTGGTCACTCGGAATGAAAAACCCAACCTATTTATTGTCCTCAAAACAACTTCCTGCTTTTAGAAATGGTAAAAAAGTATCAAATGAAACAGATATAAAAGGCGAAAAAGGAGCTTATTTTATTTCTAACGAATTGTATTTGCCTAAAAATGCGTCTAAAGAGTGGAAAATTATTGCCAATGTCAATCAAAATCAATCGCAAGTAATTGAGTTGTGCAATTCAATTAGTTTTGATTCTTCGCTTGATAGACAAATTCTAGAAGATGTAGCATTGGGACAACAAAATTTAATAGCCTTAAATGCTTCGGCTGATGGATTGCAATTTACAGCCGATAAATTAATTGATACAAGACATTTTTCAAACGTGCTTTTTAACATCATGCGAGGAGGGATTTTCGATGAGAATTATCAAATCGATAAAATAGATTTCTCACAGTATTTAGCTAAAGCCAATAGTGAAGTTTTTGAAAATAACGCCTCTTTTATTGAAAATTTACAACCTACATTTTCTTATATCCAATTGCTTGATTTAATGAAAAGTCTAGAAAATGCCGATTTAGAACGGTTATGTACAGAATATTTACCGCTTAAATTCAGTCGCCGTCACGGAGACCCAAGCCGACCTTGGAATAAATTTTCTATCAATACCCGAAGTGAAGTTGATGGCTCTAAAATATTAGATTACGAAGGAAACTGGAGGGATATTTTTCAAAACTGGGAATCATTGGCTCATGCCTATCCAAATTTTATTGAGGGTATGATTCATAAATTTTTGAATGCATCTACATTCGATGGATACAATCCTTATAGAGTAACCAAAGGAGGTTTCGATTGGGAAGCTATCGAACCCGATAATCCTTGGTCATACATAGGCTATTGGGGCGATCATCAAATTATCTATTTATTGAAATTTTTAGAATTTAGCGAAAAGTATTATCCAGGAAAACTGAATTCGTATTTCGAAAAAGATTGTTTTGTGTATGCTGCCGTTCCTTATACCATAAAACCATATACAGCTATTTTAGAAAACCCAAAAGACACCATTGAATACAGTCACGATTGGGAGCACAAAATTATTGAAAGAAGAAAGGAAATAGGGGCTGATGGTGCTTTGTTAAGAGATAACAATAATGAAATTTATCATGTAAATTTCATCGAAAAAATACTGGCTACGGTTTTGGCAAAAATGTCAAACTTCATTCCCGAAGGTGGTATTTGGATGAACACCCAACGCCCAGAATGGAACGATGCTAATAATGCCTTGGTAGGAAATGGCGTATCGATGGTAACGCTATGTTATTTGAGACGCTTTTTGAAAACTTTTCAGAAATTGATTGACGCTTCTGATTTAGAAACAATTAAAATTTCTAACGAAATGGTAGAATTCTATCACGAAGTAAGAGAATGTTTAGTCGAAAATCAGGATTTATTATCAGGAAACATTGATGATAAATCACGTAAAAATATTTTAGATCGATTAGGGAAAGCCGCTTCAGAATATCGTTTTCAAGTCTATAATAGTGGTTTTTGGGGCAAGAAAAGAACCCATTCTATGGCAGGTTTAAAAACATTTACCAACGTTAGTTTGGCTTTTATAGAACATGCAATTGAGGCGAATCAAAGACCTGACAAATTGTTTCAAGCCTATAATTTAATGTCGGTTGAAAACGACGGAGTAGTTATTTCTAATTTGAGTGAAATGCTCGAAGGACAAGTGGCGGTTTTAAGTGCAGGGTATCTTACTGCAAATCAATCTTTAGAAATTATTGATGCCTTACGAAATAGTGCTTTGTATCGTCCGGATCAAAACAGCTACATTTTATATCCAAATAAGGATTTACCAAAATTTTTAGAGAAGAATACTATTCCTGCAGCAAGTATCGAAAAATCGAACCTTTTGACACTTTTGTTGAGTCAACAAAATCATGCTATTTGTAATAAAGACTTAAAAGGCGGGTATCACTTTAATGGCAATTTTCATAATGCCAATGATTTGAAAGAGTGCTTAGAACAACTCAAGAATCAAAAGGAGTATCATGATTTAGTTGAAAAAGAATCAGAACAAATTTTACAAATTTTTGAAGATGTTTTTAATCACAAAGCTTTTACAGGTCGTTCAGGAACATTTTTTGCTTTTGAAGGATTGGGTTCTATTTATTGGCACATGGTTTCTAAACTGCATTTAGCTGTGCTGGAAGTAATAGAAAAAGCACATCAAGATAACGCAGATAGTGAGGTTATTAAAGCCTTATCGGTTCATTATGATGAAATAGGAAAAGGAATTGGAGTTCATAAAACGCCTGAAGTGTATGGTGCTTTTCCAACCGATCCGTATTCGCATACTCCAATGCACAAAGGAGCGCAACAACCCGGAATGACTGGGCAAGTAAAAGAAGATATTTTGACAAGAAAAGGCGAACTGGGAATTAAAGTTGAAGCGGGTCAATTGCTATTTCAACCGAGTTTACTCAATGAAAATCAATTTTTAAAACAGGAAGAAACAGTTTCTTTTTTTGATTCGAATAATAATCCATTTTCAATCACATTGCCGGGAGGAAGTTTGGCTTTTACTATTTGCCAAGTGCCAATCGTATACATGAAATCAGATAAAAATCAAATAGAAGTGAAATATAGTAACAATGCTATTGAGACTATTTCGTCTTCTAGTTTGAGTTATGAATTGAGTCAAAAAATATTTCAACGAACTGGCGAAATTGCTCAAGTAACTGTTGCAGTAACTCTATAAAAAATGAATAAAATAATTGTTATATCGCTTCTGTCAGTCATAACATTATTTTCATGTAGTAAAAAATATATGAATTCAAAACAAACTGTTGAAATCACAGCCAAAGAGTTACTAGGAAACTCAAAATACCAAGCCATCAGTTACGGTGGTTACCGAACTAAAACAAGAGATGTTGTACCAACGATTGCTCAGATAAAAGAAGATTTGAAAATTCTTTCAGCAATGAATATAAAGTTGATTAGAACGTATAATGTGCATCACGAGGAAATTCATCATCTTCTAAAAGCCATTACCGAATTAAAAAAAGAGGATTCTAGTTTCGAGATGTATATTATGCTGGGTGCTTGGATTGATTGTAAGAATGCTTGGACAGATCAAACGCCAGTTCATCACGAAGAAAGCGATAGAAATGCAGTTGAAATCGCCGAAGCAGTAAAATTAACGAATGAATATCCAGAAATTATAAAAATAATTGCTGTTGGAAATGAAGCCATGGTCAAATGGGCAGCCAGTTATTATGTAACGCCTAATATTATTTTAAAATGGGTCAATCATTTGCAAAACCTAAAGACGGAGGGTAAATTAAATAAAAATATTTGGATAACCAGTTCAGATAATTTTGCTTCCTGGGGCGGGGGAGAAGCCGAATATCATGTCGAGGATTTAAACCAATTAATCAAAGCAGTCGATTACATTTCGATGCACACCTACCCAATGCACGATACGCATTATCATCCAGTTTTTTGGGGTGTAATACCAAGCGAGGAATCCTTGTCTGAGAAAGAAAAAATAGATTTGGCGATGGAAAGAGCCAAGGATTATGCTATTTCCCAATACAAAAGTGTAGTAACTTATATGAAATCGTTGGGTGTGCAAAAACCCGTTCACGTTGGCGAAACTGGTTGGGCAACGATGTGTAACGATTATTACGGAAATTCAGGTTCTAAAGCGACTGACGAGTATAAATCGGCGGTGTATTATAAACTCATGCGCGATTGGACGAACAAAGAAGGAATATCGCTGTTTCATTTTGAAGCTTTTGACGAACAATGGAAAGATAGTGGCAACGCATTGGGTTCAGAGAATCATTTTGGCTTGATTAATTTACAATCTCAAGCCAAATATGCACTTTGGGATTTGGTTGATCAAGGTGTTTTTAAAGGGGTAACTCGTGACGGAAAACCTATTACAAAAACCTATAACGGAAGCGAAAAAGCTTTGTGGTTAGATGTAAAAATCCCAGCTCAATTGATTAAAAATTAATGTAACCTTCGTTTACAAGTACAAAATAAAATTTGGGACACGGATGAGACAGATTGAGACGGATTTTCACAAATTTTTTAAAGAAATATCTGAAAATGTTTATAATCAGTGAAAATCTGTTTAATCCGTTTAATCTGTGGCCTATTTTTTCAGTTTTAGTCCGCAAAGCGGACGAAATACAATTAATTTCAAAATGAAAATTTTTAAAACCTATATTTCTACAATTTCAATCTTATTTATAAGTATGGCATTCACATTGAATAGTTGTAAAGTTTCGCAAGAACTCAAGGCAACAGTCTATGAAACATCCGAGAAAGGACACTCATTAACTAAAATAACTTCTTTTTCAAAAAGCGATAATACAATTGCCATCACTTTAAACCCAGAAGAAAAATTCCAAACAATAACTGGTTTCGGTGGTTCTTTTACAGAGGCTTCGGCTCATTTGGTAAATAAGTTAGGTGTAGAAAATCGAAAAAAAGTAATGGATGCCTATTTCAGTGAAGAAGGTGCCAATTATTCGCTGACAAGAACTCATATTGCTTCTTGTGATTTTTCATTGAGTAATTATACGTATGCCAAAGTGGAAAACGATTTGCAAATGGAACATTTCACTATCGAAGATGATACATCCGATTTGATTCCGATGATTTTGGATGCTAAAAAAATCTCTAAAGAGGGTTTTAACATCATTGCTTCGCCTTGGACTTGTCCGCCTTGGATGAAAGACAACAAGAGTTATATTGGAGGGAAATTGTTACCACAATATAATGATGCTTTTGCATTGTATTTTTCAAAATATTTGGATGCCTATAAAAAAGTAGGAATTAATATTTGGGGAGTTACCGTCATAAATGAGCCACATGGAAACGGAAATAATTGGGAAAGCACCCTTTTTTCGCCAAAAGAAATGACTGACTTTGTTCAAAATCATTTGGGTCCAAAATTAGAGAATGATGGTTGGTCGTCTGTAAAAATTTTAGGATATGACCAAAATAGAGCTGGAATAAAAGAATGGGCAGATGAAATGTACAAAGACGAAAACACGTCTAAATATTATGACGGAATGGCTGTGCATTGGTATGAAAGTACCTATGAAGTTTTTCCGAAGGATTTGCAATATGCACATCAAAAGGCACCCAACAAACATTTAATTGAAACCGAAGGTTGTATCGATTCTGAAATTCCGCATTGGAAAGACGATAGTTGGTATTGGCAAAAAGAAGCTACAGATTGGGGTTGGGATTGGGCTAGTGAAAAAGAAAAATATTTACATCCCAAATATGCGCCTGTTAATCGCTATGCCAACGATATTATTGGTTGTTTGAACAATTGGGTTGATGGTTGGGTCGATTGGAACATGGTTTTAGACAAACAAGGAGGTCCGAATTGGTTCAAAAACTGGTGTGTAGCACCCGTAATTGTTGATGTCGAAAAAGAGGATGTTTATTTTACACCGCTGTATTATGTTATGGCTCATTTTAGCAAATTCATGCGACCTGGTGCGGTTAAAATTGGCTGTACGATTAATTCTAGCGAATTAGTTTCAACAGCTGTTCAAAATCCAAATGGAAGTATTGCTGTAGCTATTTTTAATCCAACTTCAGAAAAACAGAATCTAGCATTACAATTAAGGGATAAAATAAAAAATATTGAAATCAGTGCCAAAGCATTGCAAACAGTAGTAATCGAACCATAAACAATACACTTTCTATTAAAAATATAATTAACCATTTAAATTAACCACAAATTATGTCAAATCACAACTCTAACTCAAATATGAAAGTTCCAATGGGGCAAAAAATAGCCTTTGGATTAGGAATGTTAGCGAACCAAATGTTTCCTGCAATGATTGGTATTTTTACTGTTGTATTAGTAGAAAAACTTGGATTTAGCGGATTGCTACTTGGGTTAACCTATTTTATTCCAAAGTTTTATGATGCTTTATTCGATCTTATCATGGGTTATGTAAGTGATAATACAAAGTCGAAATGGGGCAGACGCCGACAATATGTATTAGCAGGTGCTATAATTTTAGGAATTTCATTTGCATTAATGTGGCAATTGTATGTAGAGAATGGTGTCACTTACAATTTTTGGTACTTTTTGGTTATTTCTTTGATTTTTTATTCGGGTCTTACCATATTTAGCATTCCTTACGTTGCTATGGGGTATGAAATGAGTGATGATTTTCATGAGCGGACCAATATTATGGCTACCTCCCAACTTATTGGTCAGCTAGCATGGGTTGTTGCACCTTGGTTTTGGGTTCTCATGGCAGATCAATCCTTGTTTTCTTCTAGTGATTTAGCTGTTAGAACTTTATCTGTATATGTTGCTATTGGCTGTACCATTTTAGCGGCTATTCCAGCCTTTTTTATTCCAAGTAAATCTACTCTAAACGAAAACTATAGCCCAATTGATTTTAAAGGAATCCTAGGTAGTTTTGGAGAAATTAAAGAAGGATTGAAAGCTTCAATTGAAATCAAGCCTTTCAGAAAAATTTGTATCGCCACTTTCTTAATTTTTAATGCTTTTCAAACAACAGCTGGCTTTTCCTACTTCATTATCAAATATTATTTGTTCAAAGGAAATGAAGATGGGTTTGGATTATGGCCCACATTATTTGGATGTGTAGGAGCAATTATCACCACTGTTGTTGTAATTCCTATAGTTGCAAGAATGTCAAAAGTTATGGGTAAAAAGAAAGCATTTTTGGTTTCTCAAGGTATTTCCATAATAGGATACATTTTGCTTTTTTTACTTTTTGTTCCAGGAAAACCTTATTTGTTTCTTTTTGCGCTCCCATTCTTTTCATTTGGTATCGGAAGTCTCTTTACCTTGATGATGTCCATGACATCTGATGTGATTGATATAGATGAATTAAATACAGGCAAAAGAAGAGAAGGAAGTTTAGGTGCTATTTATTGGTGGATGGTAAAATTTGGAACTGCTGTAGCAGGATTATTAAGCGGTTTAATTCTTTCTTTGGTTGCTTTTCAGTCCAATGCAAGTACACAAACAGATGAAACCATGTTTTGGTTACGGATTTTCTTTGTAGGAATTCCAATTATAGGTACTTTGACAGCTATTTGGGCAATGAAAGATTATGATATTGATGAATCAAAAGCATTAGAAGTAAGAGACCAAATTAACAAACGAAAAGGACTTGGGAAAGTGCAATCGTCTGCCTATCTCTCAGGAAAATTATTGTCGTTATTAAAAAGAGATTCTATAAATACCATTCTTGGTAATGATTTAAGTTCAAAAACAGAAGCCGAATTGAAAGCTGATTTTTCGGACACTTTAAATAATGGTATTCATGGTTTGTGTTTTAGTCCTTATTTGGAAGGTCAAAATGCAGAGGATTCAGTATCAGCCAATCAAATAAAGAAGCGATTGGATATTATAACACCTAACACTAAATGGATTCGTTCTTTTTCTTGTACGCAAGGAAACGAAATGATACCTGGAATTGCTCGTCAAAACGGACTAAAAACAGTAGTAGGAGCTTGGATTAGCGATGATTTAGAAAGAAATGAAAAAGAAATTGAATCGCTAATTGCTTTAGGAAAAGCTGGTTTGGTGGATGTGGCTGCCGTTGGAAACGAAGTCTTGCACCGTCAGGAAATTTCAGAACAGCAAATTATAGGCTATTTAAAAAGAGTAAAAGAAGCATTGCCTTCCACTACTGTGGGTTATGTTGACGCTTATTATCAGTTTTTAGACAGGCCTAATTTAGTGGCAAATTGCGATGCCCTGTTGGTTAATTTTTATCCATTTTGGGAAGGAGCAAACAATGATTTTTCGGTTTCTTATTTGCAAAATATGTTTGAAATAACCCAAAATGTTGCTAATGGCAAAAAAATAATAATTACTGAAACAGGTTGGCCAAATAAAGGAGAATCGGTTCAGGAAGCCATTCCGTCAGAACTGAATGCGATGAAATATTTTATTGCTTCGCAAGAGTGGGCTAAAAATAACAACCTAGAAATATTTCATTTCTCGTCTTTTGATGAATCTTGGAAAGCCAAACAAGAAGGAACAGTAGGAACTGCTTGGGGAATTTGGGATAAGAACGAAAAATTAAAATATTAAAAATTAGAAATCATGTCATATAGAGAAGGACATTTTTATAATCCAAACAATTCATACGAATCTCAAGATTTTTTAAAAGAGTATCAAAGTATCGATTTTGCCAATACTTCTTTCCAACAATTATCCGAAATCTGGAATGAAACTTTAAATAGTGGCATGCACGGAATTTGCTTTAGTTTATACGAAGATGGTCAAAATCCGGGAGATATTATCACAGCAGAGCAAGTAAACCGTCGAGTGCAAATTTTAAAACCTTATGCCAAGTGGATTCGTTCTTTTTCTTGTTTAGAAGGGAATGAAAACATTCCTCGAATTGCACATCAAAATGGAATTAAAACACTAGTTGGAGCATGGTTGGGAGACGATTTAGAACTCAACGAAAGAGAAATAGAAGGATTAATAGCATTAGCAAAAGAAGGTTGTGTAGATGTAGCGGCTGTTGGTAATGAAGTCATGTACAGAAAAGATTTGACAGAAGAGCAGTTGATTGCCTATATCAATCGAGTGAAAGAAGCGTTGCCAAATATTCCTGTTGGTTATGTTGATGCGTATTATGAGTTTTCGCATCGTCCAAATATAACAGCAGTTTGCGATGTAATTTTAACCAATTGCTATCCTTATTGGGAAGGTTGTCCTATTGAATATTCGTTGCCACACATGGTGAGTATGTTTAATTCAGCTAAAGATGCAGGTCAAGGAAAACGAATTATTATTACAGAAACCGGTTGGCCAAGTCAGGGAGGTTCTATAAAAGGAGCTGTCGCTAACAACGAAAATGCGATGCGCTACTTTATAGAATCTGTTAATTGGGCAAAACAGAATAATGTTGAGATTTTCTATTTTTCTTCTTTTGACGAATCTTGGAAAGTAGGACCAGAAGGCGAAGTAGGCGCTTATTGGGGATTGTGGGATAAGCATGAAAAATTGAAATTTTAATAGACCTATTTCATATTCATAAAACTAGTTTAAAATCGAAACTAGCTTAAAAAAAACTAAAATGAAACACACAAACTTGTTTAAAATTCTCTTTATTTTTATTGTAACTAGCCAAATTTGTTTGGCACAAGTAGACGTTGTTTACAAAGACTTAGTTTGGTCGGATGAGTTTGAAACCAATGGAGCTATTAATTCTACAAAATGGCATCATCAAACCCAATTGCCAGCGAATGGGAGTTGGTATAATGGTGAAGTACAACACTACACTAATCAATTGGCAAATTCTTTTGTGAGTTCAGGAAACTTAAACATCGTTGCCAAAAAAGAATCATATACAGATCAAGGAGTTAATAAAGAATACACTTCAGCACGATTAAATTCGAAATTTGCCTTTAAATATGGTCGGGTAGAAGTTCGAGCAAAACTACCTACTGGAGTTGGAACTTGGCCTGCTATATGGACGTTAGGTAAAAATATAAATGAACCAGGAGGTTATTTCTATCCAACTCACGGATCAAAAAATTGGCCAGCTTGTGGTGAAATTGATATTATGGAACATTGGGGTAGTAATCAAAATTATATTCAAAGCGCCATGCATACTCCTTCAAGTTTTGGAGGAACAGTAAATTATGGAGGACAAACTATACCAACTGCTTCAAGTGATTTTCACATTTATACTTTGGTTTGGACAGCCGAAAAAATGGATTTTTTTGTAGACGGAGTAAAGCATTATACCTATAATCCAAGTGTAAAAAATGCGAGTACTTGGCCTTTCGATGCAGAACAGTATCTTTTATTAAACGTAGCAATTCAAAATATTATTAGCTCAAGTTTTACTCAGAGTGCTATGGAAATTGATTATGTAAGAGTATATCAAAACACCACTCCCGACACACAGAAACCTACTAATTTTACTGCTTCGGTTGGAACCATAGCAGGATCTGCTGTTGAGCTATTGTTAAATGCAAATGATGATTCTGGAAATGTGACTTATAATGTAACTTATGGAGCCAATGGTACAGCAACAACATTTGGTTCGTCTGGAGTACAGAAATCTTTCGTTATTTCTGGCTTATCTCCGAATACCGATTATTCGTTTACTGTTTCGGCTTCGGATGCTTCCGGTAACACTTTTACTGGAAATCCAATTCTACTTAATGCCAAAACAACTGTTGTTATAGATTGTAGTGGTACGGATAGTCAAGCGCAACAAGGTTCTTTTTCTACAGGTTATAAATACAGTTTCGAAACTATAGGCACTAGTGTTAAATTTACTTTCGAGATGTTAGATACCGACAAAACGGGAGTGAGTAATGCTTATTTGTGGCGACAAGCTCCTTTTGCGGAATTTGGGATGGGAGCACCTATTTCAGGAAAAATTTTCACTAAAACATTAGACGGTTTTTCTCCCGGATCTGTGATAAGTTATGCTTGTAAATTTGAGTTTTCTGGCGGATTGGCAGTCACTAAATATCTTTCCTATACTGTAGGTAATTCGTGCTCGTTAGGAGTGGAAACCGTTTCAGATTTCCCACAAGTGTATTATCCAAATCCTGTTGAAAATAAATTGAATTTACAACTGAATGATAATCAAAATCAAATTAGCTTAACTGATGTTTTAGGACGAATTCTTTTTAAAGAAGTGGTTAATTCTAATTTTATTATAGATATGAGCGATTACCCGCCTGGACTATATTTACTCAAAGTAAAAAATTCAAAAGGAATACAAGAATCAAAAATATTGAAAAAGTAGTTTTTCAATATTTCGATTAATCACAAAAAAAATCCATTATTTCTAATGGATTTTTTTTTGTCAAATATTGATCATGAGTAAATATTAAGAATCCTAATTTTATTAATTCATTTTTTTGAATCTGTTTACACATCTTATTTTTTCTAATTCATCTCAAGACTTAATGAAGATGATTAAAAAGTTAAAAAAAAATATAAAAAACTTCCAAATGTAAACTGTCTTACATTTTGATTTCTAAACCACCTATACTTTTGTTAAAAAAATAGGTAACATGAAAACAAAATCAATTTTAGTAGTAGCAATTCTCTTTGCAGGATTCTGGTCATTTGCCCAAAAGGCAGAAAAACAATTTAACAACCTTAACGACAAAGGTGTCATTATTGACGGATACGATCCGGTAGCTTTTTTTACAGATAGTAAACCTGTTAAAGGCGATGAAAAATTTAATTGTTCTTACGATGGAGCAAAATACTTATTTGCTTCGCAAGAACATTTGGATTTATTTCAATCAAATCCAACAAAATATGCACCTCAGTTTGGTGGTTGGTGTGCTTATGCCGTTTCTCTAGGTCGAGTTGCTCCTGTAAATGTAGAATTTTGGTCGGTTGTTGATGGCAGATTGCTATTGCAACACAACAAAAGAGCCAATGATGGCTGGAACAAAGATGTAAAAGGAAATCTAACCTTAGCCGATCAGTACTGGCCAGCGGTTTCTTCTAAACACGGGGAGCAAATTGTAACCGATGAGGAAAAAGCTTTTTACAATAACGTAGATAAAAAAGGAGTGTCAATTGGCGGTTACGATCCGGTAGCTTATTTTACCATGAACAAACCCGTTAAAGGCGATAAAGACTTTTTTGCTCGATTTGAAGGCGCAACCTATTGGTTTTCTTCTCAAGCCAATGCCGATATGTTCAAAAACAATCCAAAAATGTTTGCTCCCAAATATGGTGGTTTCTGTGGTTATGCTATGAGTGATGGTGGTAGAAGAAGACCTGTTAACCCAAAACTATTTTCTATTGTAGATGGACAATTAATCCTGCAACATTCAAAAGGCGCCGTTGATTTATGGAATAAAGATATTGCGGGACAAAAAAGCAAAGCGGATAATTTTTGGCCCAATGTGGTTACTAAATTCCATGGTCAAAAAACAGCATTTGATTAATAATATATTTTAAAATTAATTCTGATGACAAAATATATTTTCACTTTCATCATCGCTCTATTACTCTCTGTAACCTCTTTTTCGCAAGTTACCGATGTAAAAAGTGTTGCTTTTACCGTGTCTGATTTAAGCAAAGAAGTACAATTTTTTGAGTCTGTTTTGCAATTTAAAAAAGTAAATGAGTTTGCTTTAGATGCAAAAACATCCTTAAATCTTTTTGGAGTCAAAACCAAAGAAACAAAAATTGTGGTGCTACAGCTTGGTGATGAAACAATTCAATTAATGCAATTTGAAGGGGTTCAAAATAAAACTATACCGTCAGATAGTAAAAGCAACGATTTGTGGTTTCAGCATATTGCCATTGTGGTGAATGATATGGACAAAGCTTACCAAATTATCAGAGACAATGATTTGCAATTTGTATCCTCATCGCCACAAACATTGCCCAATTATTTGCCCAAGGCGGCTGGAATTTCCGCTTTTTATTTTCAAGACCCCGAAGGTCACGTGTTGGAATTAATTCATTTTCCAAAAGACAAAGGCAATCCAAAATGGCAAAAACCTACTGAAAAAATATTTCTAGGTATCGATCATTCAGCCATCGGGATTGACAAAACAACCAAATCTTTGCTTTTTTATACCGAAGTATTAGGATTGAAAGTGGGAGGCAATTCTGAAAATTATGGTACGGAACAAGAACATTTGAATCAAGTTTTTGGTGCGCATTTAATCATAACTGGTTTGCACGCCAATACAGGTTTTGGTGTAGAATTTTTAGATTATCTAGCGCCACAAGGCCGAAGATTGTATCCAAAAGAAAGTGTTCCAACCGATTTGTGGCATTGGAATTATATCCTGAAAGCCGATAATATCGAAAAGATGTACGCCGATTTAAAGGCAAAAGAGTACAAAATCATTTCAAATGGAATTGTCAATTTAAACATTCCCAAAACAGAAAATACAGGAAAAGCAATACTGGTTAGAGATCCAGATGGTCACGCATTATTAATTTATCAAAACTAAAAAACAAACAAAAATTATTTACAAATGAAAAAATCAATCTTATTATCGTTCGCAATTGTAACATTACTTGCAAAAAACAGTATTCAAGCTCAAGTAAAAACAACTTATCAATTAAATGTAGCCTCTGCACAAAAAGTAATGGCAGCAGCTTTAGACTATGTGCAAAAAGTGAAAGCACCCGGAGGATCAATTGCTATTGTTGGTCCAGGTGGAAATTTAATTTTGTTTCAAAAAATTGATGGTACGTTTCCTGCTTCTGCGGGTGTGGCTATCGAAAAAGCGAGAACAGCGGCCCTATTTCAATTTCCTACTCAAAAATTCGAAGATGCAATTAATGGTGGGAGAGTTGCTCTAGTAACCAATGGCTATAACTATTTAAAAGGTGGATTACCCATTATGTACAAAGGCGAATTTATTGGTGCCATTGGTATAAGTGGTTCTGCAAGTGCTGATCAAGATGTAGAAATTGCCAAAGCTGGAGCAGAAGCCAAAATCGACTAATAATGAAGACTAAAATTGTATTAGCATTTGTATTATTTGCATTTAGCAAATTGGTTTTTGCACAAGATTTTCGCGAACTTTCATTTGGAAAACCATTTTCAATTGTAAATTTAAAATCATCGGAAGGAATAAAAGTAGTTAACGGGCAATGGAAATTTTCTAATGCCACCATTGTAGAACAATCTTTCAACGAACCCGCAAGTAGCAAAACCGATAATTTGAAATTGTATCCAACGGGAAAAGCAATCGTTACTCATAATATTGCTCCTAAAGCTGGAATAAAAGATTTTGATGACAAATCGTGGGAAAACTTAACTCCAGAAAGTTTAGAAGACAGAAAAGGAACAGGATTGTTGTCTTATGTTTGGTACAGAATCAATGTTACTATTCCAGCAACTTTAGCAGGAAATTCGGTTGAAGGCTCGACTGTTTATTTTGAAATTGTAATGGATGATTATGCAGAAGTATTTGTTAACGGGAAACTCAATAAAACTTTTGGTGATGCTAACGGACAAGCCATTTCAGGTTATAATTCCAGAAATCGAATTGTATTGACCAACAATGCAAAAGCGGGAGAACAATACCAAATCGCTATATTAGGAATTAACGGACCAATGGCTGATTTACCTGACAACTATATTTGGATTCGTTCGGCGACACTCGATTTTTACAAACAAAAACCAGCCAATGCCGATTGGGATTCTATTGGAAAAATAGAAAAAGACGATACCGCTTTAGATCAAATTCTCTCAACAGATGCAAAAGTAACCAAACTTGCGGATGGATTTTCGTTTACTGAAGGTCCCGTTTGGAACAACGACGGTTTTCTATTGTTTAGCGATCCGAATCAAAATGTAATTTATAAATACGATCCAATCACTTCAAATGTTTCTGTTTATATCACCAAATCGGGTTATGCTGGAATGGATATTGGCGAACGAAAACAACCCGGTTCGAATGGTTTGGCTTTCGATAAAGAAGGGCGATTAGTGGTTTGTCAGCACGGAAATAGACGAATTGTTCGCCACGAAAAGAAAGGGCCAATTACAGTCTTATCGGATAATTGGGAAGGCAAAAAATTAAATTCCCCAAATGATATTGTGCTTCGTTCGGATGGGATGGTGTATTTTACCGATCCACCTTATGGTTTGCCTAATTTTTTTAATGATAAAACCAAAGAAACCCCGCATCAAGGTGTTTATGCCATTATCAACGGAAAAACAGTTTTGGTTGCAAAAGATTTAGGCGGACCAAATGGAATTGCTTTTTCTCCAGACGAAAAATATTTGTATGTCAGCAATTGGGACATTCAGGATATTCATAAAACTAAAGTCATTTGGAAATATGAAGTTCAAAATGATGGTACTTTAAAAAACGGAAAAGAATTTTTCAATATGAATAGTACTCCCGATGATGAAGCTTTAGACGGATTAAAAGTAGACAATCAAGGAAATATTTTTTCTTCCGCTCCTGGAGGTGTTTGGATTATTTCTCCTGAGGGAAAATTACTTGGAAAAATTACTGCTCCAGAACGCCCTGCTAATATGGCTTGGGGTGGTAAAGATGGAAAAACACTCTATCTAACAGCACATTCTAGTTTGTATAAAATAGAAACGCTAACAGGAAAATAAACCCGAATTCATTTTTTGTAAAAACTTTATCTTGAATGTAAAGTAATTGACAAAACATAAAATAGATGCCCCTTAAATTTGTTAAAAAATAAAAGCTATGTACGATATTATTATTATAGGAACTGGTTCGGGTGGAGGAACAATTGCTCAAAAATTAGCTCCATCGGGAAAAAAAATTCTAATCATAGAAAGAGGTGATTTTATTCCTCGTGAAAAAGAAAATTGGGATATGGAAGCGGTCTCAAAAGGGCGTTATCGCACCACCGAAAAATGGTTTGATGCTACTGGAAATACTTTTGAGCCTTACACCCATTATGTGGTTGGTGGCAATAGCAAAATGTATGGTGCAGCCAGTTTTAGATTACGAGATGAAGATTTTGATGAAGTAAAACATTATGCTGGAATTTCTCCTGAATGGCCATTAAATGCAAACGATTATCTGCCTTATTATCAAGAAGCTGAAGCCTTGTTTTCGGTGCACGGACAAAAGGGATTAGATACATTTGAACCTAAAAATCAAAGTGATTTTCCTTTTGAACCTATTCCTGTAGAGCCATTTACAAAAGAGCTATACATCAATATGCATAAAATTGGAGTTCGAGCTTTTCCAATTCCAATGGCAGTAAAATTGGCACAAGATGAAAGTACTCCTGATGCTCCTCATATTTTAGGAAACTTCGATGGCTATCCAGACCCATCTGAAGCTAAAGTTGATGCACATACTTGTGGTGTTAGAACTGCTTTAAAATATCCAAATGTTACACTGTTAACCAATGCAAAAGCAACTAAATTGAATACCGATGAATCGGGTAAAAAAGTAGTTTCGGTTGAAGTTGAAATTAATGGTGAAGTGAGTACGATAGCAACCAATTTAGTAGTACTAGCTGCTGGCGCAATAAATTCTGCGGCGTTATTATTAAAATCGGCTAACGAAAAACATCCGAATGGTTTAGCCAATAGCAGTGATCAAGTAGGTCGAAATTATATGACACATATTAACGGTTGTCAAATAGCTTTCACTCCCAACAAATTAAATGTTAGTGCTTTTCAAAAATATTTTTGCATTGGTGATTATTACTACGCTGGTGCTGATAATGAATTACCATTAGGAGAAATTCAATTGATGGGGAAAAATGATAATGATACTTATTTAGGTATTGGTGGTGATTTTTTTCCAGGTAAAGATGCTCAATATATTGCACAACACGCTATCGATTTTTGGTTGACATCCGAAGATTTGCCAGATCCAAATAATCGAGTAAAGTTGACCGAAAACGGAGACATACAATTGTTTTACAATCGCGAAAAAAATAATGTAGAAGCGTTTGAAAACTTAAAAATAAAACTGCATCAAATTTTTGAAAAATTAGCTGATGTGGATGCCGATTTAAAAGAAGTGCATTGGGGCGGTTATGATTTAGGCATTAGCGGTATAAGTCATCAGTGCGGTACATTACGATTCGGGAAGGACGCAAGTACTTCTGTTTTAGATTTGAATTGCAAAGCACACGATTTAGATAA
Source organism: Flavobacterium psychrophilum (assembly GCA_945861915.1). Taxonomy (GTDB): domain Bacteria; phylum Bacteroidota; class Bacteroidia; order Flavobacteriales; family Flavobacteriaceae; genus Flavobacterium; species Flavobacterium psychrophilum_E. The sequence continues at coordinate 24,859 of CAMAWK010000004.1, forward strand.
TTTATTTGTTGCCGATGCTAGTTTTTTTCCAGCTTCAGGCGCATACAATCCGTCATTAACTATTGCAGCAAATGCTTTGAGAGTGGGCGATTTTATAAACACTAATTTTTAATAGTATGGAACCAAATTCTAACGAAGTTACTTTTGACAAATGCCCGTTATGCGGTAGTTGTACATTGCCGTTAAACAAACATTTCCATTCTAAGGCAGAAGCAGATCTTTTATTGGCTATTCAAAATGTATTGCCTGGTTGGTCACAAGAGGACGGAATTTGTTCTCGTTGTACCGATGAATGCAGATTTGAAGTAGAAGCTTTGCACAAATCGATGGATAAGCTGAAGATGAAGCATTTGTATAATTTCGATTTAGAATTTTTAGTATTACCCATTCATGTAAGATTGGACGCCAATACGGAATATACCGGAAAAGGAGTTACTATTTGTTTTATTGATAGCGGATTTTATCCTCATCAGGATTTAGTTGCTGCTAAAAATAGAATTAAAACAATAGTTGATATTACAAATCCAAAAAATACGCTCGAAAATTATTTTTCTAAACCCCATGATGAAAGTTGGCACGGGACAATGACCAGTGTGGTTTGTGCAGGCGACGGATTTTTATCAGGCGGATTGTACAAAGGAATTGCCCCTGATGCGGAATTAGTTTTATTGAAAGTACAAGATGAAAAAGGGAAGATAAGCGGTGAAAATATTGTAAAAGCACTGGAATGGGTTAATAAAAATCATAAAAAATATGATATTAAGATTGTAAATCTTTCTATAAGTGATGATTTTGCTGAATCATTTAAGACCAATTTGGTTAGCCAAAAAGCAGAAGAATTAATCAAAAAAAATATACTACTTGTTGCTGCTGTTGGCAATGATGAACATGCCGAAATTTTACCTCCTGCTAGTTCTCCAAATATCATTGCTGTTGGTGGAGTAGATGACCATAATAAATTGGACGATTCGATTGAACCATATCATTCAACTTATGGATTGACCATTGATCATATCATAAAACCAGAATTGGTTAGTAATGCCATTTGGATTCCTACCCCCATTTTGCCAGATTCTTTTGAAATGAAAAGGGCTACTATTTTGTTTGAATTGCTTCATGAAAAAGAAAAATTCAAAGAACTTTTAAAAGAAAATTATAAAATAATGGGTTGGTCAAATTACATTCAAGTGATGTCTGAAGGCGAGGCCAAAAATGAAATAAAAAAAGCTATTTGGGATAAAAAATACCTCACAAAACATTATCAACATTCAGACGGAACATCTTTTGCAGCGCCGATTGTTTGTTCTATTGCAGCACAGTTGCTAGAAATTAATCCCAATTTAACGGTGGCTCAATTGCGTGCCATACTTTTTAATACCGCTAAAAGTTTACCTGCTTTTCCAGGCGAAAGACAAGGGTATGGAATTATTAATCCAAAAAAAGCATTGTACGAAGTATTAGAAAAAGAACCCATTGATATTCCTTTAGAGATTCCAAAGATTGATTTAAAAGAAGAAAAAATTGTCTTTTTTACTTTCATTCCAAATGCAAAAACAGTTTCATTGGCTGGCGATTTCAATAATTGGAAACCTGATGAGGTTATTCTTCAACCTTTTAAAGACGATGTTTGGAAAGTGGAATTACCCTTATTGCCAAAAGGTGAGTATGTCTATAAATTTTGTATTGACAACCAATGGTGGAAAGAAGATAGTTCGAATCCGTATAAAGTAGATGATACTTATGGAGGTTGGAATAGCGTGTTTAAAATCAATTAAAAATTCAAAATATAAAACGGAATAAACAAAACATCATGAAAAAAAATCAAATTTATTTAGATGGACAAACAGCATTAGTAACTGGTGCAAGTTCAGGAATAGGAAAAGCAACAGCCATTGAATTAGGACAAGCAAGAGCCAATGTTGCAGTAAATTATATTGGTAATTCTACTGGTGCAGATGAAGCTGCGGATATTATTATTAAAAATGGGGGAAAAGCCATCACTATAAAAGGAGATGTTAGCAAACAAGATCAAGTTAAAAATATGTTTGCTACTACCATTAAAGAATTCGGAACGCTTGATATTTTGGTAAATAATGCGGGTCTTCAAAAAGATGCTCCTTTTTTAGAAATGACTTTAGAAGATTGGAATTTTGTACTTGCGGTGAATTTAACTGGTCAATTTTTGTGTTCCCAAGAGGCGGTTCGAGAATTCAAACGTCGTGGACCAAGACCTGAAATATCGTCGTCTTTGGGTAAAATTATTTGTATGAGTTCGGTGCATGAAATTATTCCGTGGGCTGGACATATTAATTATGCAGCTTCTAAAGGAGGAGTGATGTTGTTTATGAAATCATTGGCACAAGAATTAGGTCCATCAAAAATTAGAGTGAACAGTATTGCCCCGGGTGCTATTAAAACTCCTATCAATACCTCAGCTTGGCATACTCCTGAAGCCGAAGAAAAATTACTAAAATTAATTCCTTACAAAAGAGTTGGTTTGACGTCTGACGTTGGAAATGTTGCTGTCTTTTTAGCATCTGATTTATCCGATTATATTCATGGCGAAACTATTTTTGTAGACGGTGGAATGAGTTTGTACCCAGGTTTTGAAGACGGAAACGGTTAAAATTGAAAAAGTAAATCTAAAAAGTAAAAACATAAAAGCATCATGGAAAACGAAAGACTATCGGATCATTACAACAAAAAAACAAATTGGTTAAAATTTGGACCTTACTTAAGCGAAAGACAATGGGGAACGGTTAGAGAAGATTACAGCGAAAACGGAACTGCTTGGGACTATTTCCCGCACGATCACGCGCGTTCTAGAACCTATCGTTGGGGAGAAGATGGTATTGCCGGGATTTCTGATGAGTTGCAACGGATTTGCTTTTCGGTTACTTTATGGAATGGAAAAGATCCTATTTTGAAGGAAAGAATTTTTGGTTTGGCAGGTCCTGAAGGGAATCACGGCGAAGATGTGAAAGAGTTGTATTACTATTTAGATAGTACGCCAACGCACTCTTATATGAAACATTTGTATAAATATCCACAAGCTGAATTTCCTTATCAACAGCTCGTTGAGGTGAATAGAAATCGTTCGAAAAGTGAAGCAGAATTTGAGCTTTTGGACTCGGGGGTTTTTAATGACAACAAGTATTTTGATGTTTTTACAGAATATGCCAAAAATAATGAAGAAGATATTTTAATCCGAATCACAGTAGTTAATCATGGTAATGAAACTGCACCAATTGCTATTTTACCAACCCTTTGGTTGCGAAATCTTTGGACGCCAAACGTCATAAAAGAAAAACCGAGCTTAAAATTATCTAAATCGGGTAGTACAAAGTTTGTAGCCGTCAATCATTCGGAAATTGGAAATTATAATTTCTATTTTCAAACTGCCGATGAGTTGCTATTTACAGAAAATGAAAGTAATAAAGAGCGTTTGTATAATGTGCCGAATGAAACGCCTTATGTAAAAGATTCTTTTCATAATGCCGTAATCGATAATGACTTTTCATTATTTAAAAATAATAACGAAGGGACAAAGTTTTCTCCTTTATATCAAAGATCTGTTCCTGCGAATGGAGAAACAGTTGTTTATGTTCGACTTTCAAAAGAGGCGATTAAAAGTCCTTTTGATGCAAAATCACTGCAATTATTTGATCAAAGAATTAGTGAAGCCGATACTTTTTATAATTCAATAATTACCAAAGATGCGGCATTGGCGAACATCCAACGGCAAGCTTTTGCTGGAATGTTGTGGTCTAAACAATACTATAATATTGATATCCCTAAGTGGCTTAATGGTGATGAAGGACAAGTTCCTCCACCAGCTAATCGAAAAACAGGAAGAAACAGCAATTGGAAAACCTTGAATAATGAAGATATTATTTCGATGCCAGACAAATGGGAATATCCTTGGTATGCAGCATGGGATTTGGCTTTTCATTGTGTGCCGCTTTCTATGGTGGATACTCAATTTGCCAAAAACCAATTGATATTGTTTTTGAGAGAATGGTATATGCATCCAAATGGTCAGATTCCGGCTTATGAATGGGCTTTTGGAGACGTAAATCCTCCTGTTCACGCTTGGTCGGCAATGAAAGTATATCGAATGGAAAAAGAGAAAAAGGGTCAGGGAGATGTTGATTTCTTGAAGCGTGTTTTCCATAAATTGATGCTCAACTTTACTTGGTGGGTGAATAGAAAAGATACGAACGGAAATAATGTTTTTGAGGGAGGCTTTTTAGGATTGGACAATATTGGGATTTTTGATAGAAGTTCTGCTATTCCTGGTGGTGGTCATTTAGAACAAGCCGATGGTACTTCTTGGATGGCAATGTACAGTTTGAATATGTTGGATATGGCATTGGAAATAAATGCTTATGATCATTCTTTTGAAGATGTAACGACTAAATTCTTTGAACATTTTGGTTATATCGCCGAAAGTTTAAACCGCATTGGACACGATTGGTCTGGCGCTTGGGACGAAGAACAAGGTTTTTTCTATGATATTTTAGCATTGCCAAACAATGAATATGTGCCTTTAAAAGTTCGTTCCTTAGTTGGATTAACTACACTTTTTGCGGTATTACCTTTAGACAAAGAACGATTGGATAAAGCGCCAGATTTCTTGAGAAGATTAAATTGGTTTTCTAAATATCAAGAAAAAACACACGACTATCAAGTCATTGAAGAGGCGAAGAACGACAAAATACTATTGTCTTTGATTCCTCAAAATCGGTTGACGAGATTATTAGAAGCGATGTTGAGTGAAGCCGAATTTCTTTCGCCAAACGGCATTAGATCGTTGTCTAAAATTCACGAAAATGGCTATAGCGAATGGATTGCTGGCGAACAATTTGGTTTGAGCTACGATCCAGCGGAGAGTAATTCTGGGTTGTTTGGAGGAAATTCTAACTGGAGAGGCCCTGTTTGGATGCCGATGAATTATCTTTTGATTGAATCTTTGAGAAGTTATTATGACTATTATGGAACTGATTTTAAAGTGGAGTTTCCGACAGGTTCTGGTAATTTATTAGACTTGAATCAAGTGGCTGATGAATTGTCGAAAAGATTGGTGGGGATTTTTCAGGAAGATGCTACAGGAAATCGACCAGTAAATAACTATGATAGTTTTTATCAAAACGAACATTCAAAGGATCTTATTCTGTTTTACGAATATTTTCACGGAGATAACGGAAGAGGTGTTGGGGCGACGCATCAAACTGGTTGGACAGGTGTGGTTGCGGAACTAATTGATAAAGTTTACACAAAATAAAATTTATTCATTATGGAAAATAATTTTTTAGAAAAAGAATGGATTCATACCAACGGAATTGGAGGGTATGCGTCGTCAACCATTTCGGGAGCCAATTCTAGAAGGTATCACGGATTGCTGGTAGCTTCACTAAATCCGCCTACTGACAGAAGAGTATTGGTGAGTAAGATTGACGAGGAAATCAAACTTTCTACTGATGAAATAATTCAATTGGGTTCGAATCAATATCCAAATGCGGTTTATCCTCAAGGCTATTCTTTCATCAAAGAATATCAAATATTTCCTTATCCTGTTTTTACATTTGAAGGGGAGAATTTCAAAATTCAAAAGTCTGTTTTTCATAAAAGAGGTTCCAATACTGTTTTTGTTGAATATGTAAATCAAGGAAAAGAAAGCATCGAAATTTCGTTGAATACTACTTTTGTAAACAGAGATTACCACAGTATGTCACACGAAAGTGAAAGCTGCAATTTTTATAAAGCGGAAGTTGAAAATGGGCAACAAATTATTTATGGGTATTACGATTCGGTTCCTGTTTACGAGAAAATTTCGAAAGGAATATTTGAAGAAAACAGGCAATGGATAAAAAATGTCGAGTATAAAGAAGAACGAAAAAGAGGCTTGGATTTTAATGAAGATACCTATTCGATTGGCTCTTGGGTTGTCAATTTAAAACCCAAAGAAAATGTAGTTTTATCCTATTCAACCGATGTCAATTTACATTCATTTGATCCAGAAAAAGTAAAGAAAGAGATTGTTGCCTACCAAAAAACAATCACTTCAAACAAGAACAATACCTTCTTTAACGATTTATTGCTTTCCGGAGATCAATTTGTTGTAGATAGAAATTCAACACAAAGCAAAACTATAATTGCAGGCTATCATTGGTTTACCGATTGGGGACGAGACACTATGATTGCGATGCGCGGTTTAAGCATTGCCACTGGAAGACAGGAAGAATCTAAATTAATTCTGGAAACCTTCTTAAAAAGTTTAAACCAAGGGATGTTGCCCAATCGTTTTCCAGATAATCCAAATGATGAACCAGAATTTAATACTGTTGATGCTACACTTTGGTTATTTATAGTTTTGTATGAGTATTATGAAAAGTTCAAAGATTTAGAATTAATTCAAAACAATTTTGCGCAATTAACAGAAGTAATCGAATACCATTTAAACGGAACTCGATACAACATTCACTGCACTCCCGAGGGCTTTATTTATGCAGGAGAAGGAATTGCACAACTAACTTGGATGGATGCGAGAATTGGTGATTACGTGGTAACGCCAAGACACGGTTGTCCGGTTGAAATTAATGTTTTGTGGTATAATGCCTTAAAGATATATCATCAATTTTCAATAGTAGTTAGTCAAAAGATTGATTCTAGGATTACTGAAATCATTAATCATTTCCCTCAAAATTTTAAAAATCATTTTTTAAATAGCAAAGGGTTTCTTAATGATTTAGTGCTGCCAACAATTTCCGTGGATCAATCCATTCGACCTAATCAAATTTACGCCTTGAGTTTGCCTTTCAACCTTTTAACAATCGAAGATGAAAAATCAGTTTTTGCAACTGTAGAAAAATACCTGTATACTGATTTGGGATTACGAACTTTGTCCGAAAATCATCCCGATTTCAAGCCTTTTTATGGAGGTAATATTTGGAGTAGAGATAATGCGTATCATCAAGGAACGGTTTGGCCTTTTATATTTGGCGAATATTGGACTGCCAAATACAATATCAGTACTGATAAAGAAGAAGTGAAAAATGAATTTGTACAAGCAGTACAAACCCTTAAAAATCATTTTTATAACGAAAATGGATTGTATGCCATCTCTGAAATATTTGATGGTAAAGATCCAAAACCAAATCTTGGAAGAGGAACAATGCAACAAGCTTGGTCGGTCTCAAATATCATCAAAGTGATGATTGATTTTGGATTGACAGGAAAAGAAATAGCAATTTAAAAGCCAAAAATGATTACAGCCTTTACATCCAATTGGAAAATATACAGTTATGAAGCTTTAGCATTAGGCTTGTTTATGGTGTCTGCTTGTGCTTTTACTATTATTATTGAGCACCCTGATTTTTGGATAAAAAATAATATTGAAAGTTCAATTATTAGAAGATTTTTAAACGGTTGTGCGATGGGAATCACGGCGGTTTTATTGATTTATTCCAACTTTGGAAAAGCCTCTGGAGCTCACATGAATCCCGCAGTTACCATTGCTAATTGGCAAATGGATCGAATAAAAACAACCGATGCAATTTTTTATATTATTTTTCAATTTTTGGGAGGAATAGTAGGTGTACTCATCTTTAAAATTTTCTTTTTTGAATACATTAGCCATCCTAACATTAATTATGTGGTAACCGTTCCTTCTTCAAATTCAACTGTTTTACACTCTTTTCTATTTGAATTTTTACTTTCATTCGTGATGCTTTTGTCGGTATTAATTTTAAGTAATCTTTCTAAATTATCCAGTTATACCGGTTATTTTGTTGGAATGCTACTCATTATTTATATCACATTTGAAGCTCCCATTTCAGGAATGAGTATCAATCCAGCAAGAACAGTTGGTTCTGCATTTGCTTCAGGCAATTATACTTCCATTTGGTTGTATTTTTTTGCTCCAATTTTGGCTATGCTGTCAGCAGGAATAATTTATAGAAAAGCATACAAAATCATCAATTCTGAATGTCAAACTATGCAATGTCTTATGTCTGGAAATAATCTTAAACAGAGCTTATAAAGTTTTTTAATAATTAGCAAAAAAATAAAATGAAAAGATCAATCATAATAAGTGGTGCATCAGGAAATTTAGGCAAAGAAGTCGTAAAAAAATTAGCAAATAATGGAAATCATTTATCTTTAATTGTAAGTAGTAAATCTCCAGAAGAATATAATTATCTAGAAAATACTCATAGTAAAGTTGTTGATTTAAATAATGAAATTGAAGCTGAAAATTTCATTAATAACTCTTTTGAAAGAGAGAAAGCCATTGATACTGCTATTCTTTTGGTGGGTGGATTTAGTCCTGGTGACATCAAAAACACCGACAACGAGGCTATTTTAAAAATGATAAACATTAATTTTTTCACTGCTTATAATTTAGTTCGACCTTTATTAAATCATTTCGAAAAGCAAAGTTTTGGACAAATCATTTTGGTTAGTTCAAAGGTTGCAGTTGAGCCAGGAAAAGGTGCTGGATGTTTTGCATACACTCTTTCAAAACAAATGTTGTATAATTTAGCTCAATTCATCAATATTGCCAACGAAAAAATTGTTGTTAATGTAATTTTTCCAAGTACTATTGATACGCCAGCGACGAGACAATCTGCTCCAAATGCTGATTATTCCAAATGGGTTTCAACAGAAACTCTGGCGGAAAGCATTTCGTTTTTGGTATCTGACACTGGAAAACAGTTGAGAGATACTATGTTGAAAGTGTATAATAATGCTTAATGGAAACGAATATCGAAAATATCATAGCTTCTATTGCATTTGTTATTCAACTTTGTAGTGCTTCCATTTTACTGTTTGGTTTTGTAAAAATCTTTATAAAATTTTGGCTATTTGAATTAAAAAGTTTCCGATTCAAAAGCAAAGAAACATCTTCAAATTTCAAACAATTAAAAAACGATATTGGCGCCTACATTTTGCTGGGATTAGATTTTTATATTATTGCAGATATTCTCGAATCGATGGTGGCAAAAGATGAAAAAAGCTTAATAAGATTAGCATTAGTAATTGTAATTAGAACCATTATTGGTTATTTTCTTGGAAAAGAAATGGAACATAATTCTCAAGAAAAAAATCTAAATTTACCAAAACAAAATTAAAATGATAGCCATTTATTTTCTCTATTTATACATTGCCATTGGAATCGTAATTGCCCTATGGTTTGCCTTTTTCAAAGTTCAACATTTGGATCATAATGCTGAGGAAACTTCGCCATTATTCCGACTTTTAATTATTCCTGGAAGTGTCATTTTATGGCCTTATATCATTTATAAAATTATAAAACATGATCGCAAAGTATAGAAAAACGCATTTTTTTTTATGGATAGTATTGACAATCGTTTTGATTTCATTAGCTATTCTAGGTTATTTATGGATTCCAAAATATTAAAAATCAATTAGATGTCAGTAAAATATATTCCCGTAATCTGGAATCCCTTTAAAACAAAGTATGATCTTATTTTTGTGTCATTTGTTGTTCTGTATTTAGCAGGTTTCATTTCTATAAGTATACTTCTCTATCCAGAATTAATCGTTGATACCATTATTATTCGTGCTTTCGGAACCTTAGCGATTTTAATTTTGCATATCATTTTATCAATAGGGCCGCTAGCAAGATTGAACAAAAGTTTTTTACCCATTTTATACAATCGAAGACACTTAGGAGTAAGCATGTTTCTAATTGTTAGTGTTCATGCGGTATATTCTATTATCTTTTTTCATGGTTTTGGGATAAACAATCCATTGTACAGTTTATTTACTGCCAACACGCATTACGAGTCACTAACATTTTTTCCATTTCAAGTATTAGGGTTTTTTGCCTATATAATTTTAATGGTCATGGCATTTACAAGTCACGATTTTTGGCTTAACTTTCTTTCTCCAAAAATTTGGAAAGCGATGCACATGCTCGTTTACATTGCCTACGGATTGGTTATTATGCATGTGGTTTTAGGAATTATTCAATATGAAAATAGCCCAATTCTATTTTTATTATTGCTTTTAGGAATGGTAACCATTTTAACGTTGCATATTATTTCGGGTTATAAAGAATATCGATTTGATACCATAAAAAATAGTGTCGATAATGAAGGTTGGGTTTATGTTTGTACGCCAAACGAAATTGATGAAAATTGTGCCAAAATGGTTAACATTGATGGCGAAAGAATTGCTATTTTTAAATATCAAGACAAATTAAGTGCGGTACACAATGTTTGCAAACATCAAAACGGACCATTAGGCGAAGGTAAAATTATTGATGGTTGTATCACTTGTCCGTGGCATGGTTATCAATATTTGCCAGATAAAGGTCGAGCTCCAGAACCATTTACGGAATTATTGGCTACTTATGAATTGAAGTTAATTGGAGATAAAATTTATGTAAATCCAAAAGCATTTCCAGAAGGAACAGCCATTGAACCAACAATAATTCCAGCTGAAAAAGTAAAAGTTGATACTGATTTTTTCATTGGTTGGTTAGGAAAAATTCCCAATTCGTATCAAAGTACATTGCGATTTTTTGTGCCTTCTCTATTTATATTGAGCATTTTTGTTGTAGTAATCATTAGCAATTCAACCAATAAAATAAGGTTTAGTACTTATGATTATTACAAAACTTTATCATTTGAAGGCGAGCTTTTATTGAAACCATTTCCAATGTTATGCGTTTTAGAAATGGATAAAAACAGAAACCCAAAAGTGGTACTGTATCCTTTAGTAAATGAAGGAAAATTTGGTTCGGATGAAACGGTTCGAACATTTTTATCTCAATATTCTAAGGAGAAAAGAGTGTTTGTACAAGTTCAAGCAAAAATTATTGAACGTGATGGTCAAGTGGCGATGGAATTAATGGATAAAAAAGGCAACATCAAGAAGATTAAATCCAATAATTCAATTTCGCCTTTAGTTTTGGGTAAACCAAAAGACACTATACTGAAAGGGCAAATTATTGACCCAAAATGTTATTTAGGAGTCATGAATCCTGGTGAAGGAAAACCACATCGTTCTTGTGCTATTAATTGCATTAAGGGCGGAATAATGCCAGCTTTTGTCACTGAAAATAGCAAAGAAAAAAACTACTATATCATTCTTGGAAATGACGGTAAAAAAGTGAACAATGACATTTTGTTTGCTGTCGCGGAACCTATTGAAATAAAAGGAAAAGTGCAAAAAATTGACAATTGGAATATACTCTATATTGATATTAATTCGAGTATAAAAAGATTGTCTTATCCTGTAAATTCAAATTATAATTGTGGAATTTTTCAGCATTAATTTAATATCATAGTAATAACTTTGCATTAAAGTAAAGTTGTTTAAATGAACCTTTCATCAGAAGTTTTTCTAGTAGTTTCTATTGTTTTTATTTTGACTTATTTACTTTACTCAAACGTAAAAAAGCAAAAGAAAATAGCTTTAAATGGGTATGATCTTGTTGCCTATTTTGAAATCAACCAAGCGGTAAAAGGGAAAAAAAAATATAGAGTTTTTTATAAACCAAAACATATTATTTCTACTCTCAAAGTAATAAAGAAAATTTCATTAAAAATCAGGAATACTATCTACCGCAATATGATGGTTTTTGTTCACACGGAATGTCAAATGGATATAAGGCAAGTACTCATCCCCAGGCGTTTACAATTTATAATGACAATTTATATCTAAATTATAATTTGAAATATAGAGAAGATTGGTTAATAGACAAAGAAGAAAGAATTAAAAGAGCCGACATTAACTGGGCAAAATTTATATCAAAAATAGTTTGTAAGTAGTAAGTATAAAAAAATCCATTATTTCTAATGGATTTTTTTGTGGGCGATGAGGGGTTCGAACCCCCGACCCCCTCGGTGTAAACGAGGTGCTCTGAACCAGCTGAGCTAATCGCCCTAAATGTGAGTGCAAATATAAGCTACTTTTTTATATAAACAAGAGAATTGGTGAAAAATCTATAAAATTTCTGCTACTACAAATGTACTGCCGCCAATATAAATAAAATCTGTTGGTTTGGCTTGTGCAAGCGCTTTTTTGTAGGCTTCTGAAACAGAATTACATACTCCGCCAATCAATCCAAATTCACTTGCTTTTTCTTTTAATTTTTCAGCGTCAAGTCCTCTTGGAATATTGGGTTTACAAAAATAATAAATACCCTTTTTTGGGAAAAATGGTAGTATTTCGTCTAAATCTTTATCATTTACAAAGCCCAAAACGAGGTGTAAATGGTCAAATTTTTCTTTTTTGATTTGATTCATCACGATTTCTAAACCATTTTTGTTGTGTGCAGTGTCACAAATAATTTTTGGACTTTTTCCCAATTGTTGCCATCTACCCAACAATCCAGTGTTTTTTTCAACTTGTAAAAATCCCGATTGTATATTTTTTTTAGAAACAGTAAAAGAAGATTCCGAATGTAGGATTTGAATGGTTTGAACGACCGTTTTTTTATTATGTATTTGATAATCGCCTACTAAATCAGACTGATAATTTTCATTGATTAAATCTGATGCAAAATAGATTTCTGAATTCGTCTCTCTTGCTTTTTCAACAAAAACAGGTTTAGTTTCTGGTGTGTATTCACCGATAACTACGGGTATTTTAGATTTTATAATTCCTGCTTTTTCTCCCGCAATTGCCTCCAAAGTATTTCCCAAAAATTGAGTATGGTCTAAGCCAATATTCGTAATTACAGAAATAATAGGCGTGATGATATTCGTGGCATCTAATCGTCCGCCCATTCCTACTTCAATAATAGCAATGTCCACTTTTTCTTTGGAAAAATAGTCAAAAGCCAATCCAACAGTCATTTCAAAAAAGCTCATATCGGTTTTTTCAAAAAAGGCTTTGTTTGTATTAATGAATTCACAGACAAATTCCTCTGAAATCATTTCGCCATTTATCTTTACACGTTCTCTAAAATCTTTTAAATGAGGCGAAGTGTACAATCCGACTTTATAACCCGCTTCCTGTAAAATAGAAGCTAGCATGTGCGAAGTGGAGCCTTTTCCGTTGGTTCCAGCAACGTGAATGAAGTTTAGTTTTTCCTCAGGATTTCCAATATGTTTAGCTAATAAAACAGCATTGGTCAAGTCTTTTTTATAAGCAGATGCTCCTTGTAATTGATACATGGGCAATTGATTAAACATCCAATTGATGGTTTCTTGGTAATTCATTTTGATGGAAAATAGATTCAATTTAAAATATTTCTTGTTTTTTTTAGTTTAATACTCAATCGAAAAGTATCTTTGATTGCAAAATTGAAATAATTTTTAGAATTAATCTGTAAAATACTAATTTATGTTTGGTTTACTACAATTACAAGCGGATACATTGACCAACGCTGCTGCGGGTGCAGTTATCGAAAACATCGCTCCGAATACCGAAATCTCCGTTTTAGAATTTATATTTAAAGGTGGTTTTTTCTTAATTCCGATTGCCATTTTATTGTTTTATACTTTTTATGTAATCATCGAAAGGTATTTATACATCAATAAAGTCTCAAAAATAGATGCTCTTTTGATGCGTGATGTACGTGATCATCTGAATTCGGGCAATTTAGATTTAGCTCGTTCCATTGCCGAAAGAAGCAATACGGCCTCGGGCAATATCATTAAAGAAGGAATACAAGTTATTGGCAGACCTATTGCCGAAATTGAATCGAATATGGATCGTGCAGCCGATATCGAAATTGGCGAAATGGAAAAGCATTTAGGTCATCTCGGACTGATTGCGGGTATTGCGCCCACTTTGGGATTTATCGGAACTATTTCAGGAGTTATTAAAATTTTCTATAGCATTTCGGTTACCGAGAACATCAGTATTGGTAACATTTCTGGCGGATTATACGAAAAAATGATTAGTAGTGGTTCGGGCTTAGTTGTCGGGATTATCGCTTACAGTGGCTATCATTTGTTGAACGGAAAAATTGACAATTTTGCTTTAAAAATTCAAAAGCAAATCCTTGAATTTGTCAATATAATTCAAAAATCATAAGCGATGTCCATCAAACGAAAACGAAGATTCCATGCCGAAGTCGCCACCTCATCCTTGAGCGACATTATGTTTTTCTTGCTGCTTTTTTTCTTGATTATCTCTACTTTGGCCAATCCGAATGTGATTAAAATGACTTTGCCAAAAGCAAAATCCAACGAAAAAACCAATAAACAATACATTAGTTTATCGGTTACCGAGGACAAAGAATTTTATATCGACAAGCAACCTGTATCTTTCGAGGAATTAGAAACTACTTTACTATCCAAAATGAACGCCGAAAAAGACCAAACCGTCATAGTTCGGATTCCGTTTAATTTACAAGTGCAGGATTTAGTCGATGTGTTGCAAATAGGGGTGAAGAACAACCTGAAATTTGTGATTGCTACGAGTCCGAAGTAATGAAATCTTTTAAATATTGATTTCTATTCTTTACAAAACCTTGCTTTGACAAACAAAATCCGATTTTGGAACATTGGTTTGGGAAATAGCTTGAAAACCGCCTTCTATTTCAGTAAAATTTCTAAAACCTCTTGCTTGTAAAATACTAGCTGCCATCATACTTCTGTAGCCTCCAGCGCAATGTAAATAAAAAGGTTCGTTGGTGTCAATTTCTTTAATCCAATGATTGATTTCTGATAAAGGTCGGCTAAAGGCTTCCTCGATATGTTCAGCTTTGTATTCACTTTCTTTTCGAACATCAATTACTTTGCTTTTTCCGATTTGAACTTCTTTTGCAAATTGTTCAGTATTTATTCGTTTGATAGTGTCAATTTCTTTATTCGCCTTTTTCCAAGAATCAAAACCGCCTTCTAAATGTCCTAAAAGATGATCAAAACCTACTCTGCTTAATCTTGTAACGGTTTCGGCTTCTTGTCCCAAATCGGTTATCAAAAGAATAGCTTGTTTTACATCGCCCACCAACGCACCCACCCAAGGTGCAAAATCGCCTTTGATGCCAATGTTTATGGACTGTGGCACAAATCCTTTCCAAAAATCGGTATTAGCTCGTGTGTCTAAAATTAAAGCATCCGATTTTTCTGCTATAGCTTCAAATTCTTCCACACTCAAAGCTTTCATACCGTTATTGAAAACGTTTTCAAAGCTGTCGTAGCCTTTTTTGTTCATCGCTACATTGGCACCAAAATACAAAGGGGGAGGTAATAATCCATCGGTTACTTCGCTCACAAATTCGGCTTCGGTCATATCCGAACGCAAAGCATAGTTTGTTGCTTTTTGATTACCAATTGTCGAAATCGTTTCTTTACTCATGTTTTTTCCACAGGCACTTCCTGCACCATGAGC
>CAMAWK010000005.1 GCA_945861915.1 Flavobacterium psychrophilum
ACAGTTTTTTCAAATAAAGTTCTTGACTTAAGAATTTCAATTTCGCTGTTGATATTATTATTTATATTACTAATTAATCCAATATCTGAAAAAGAATTTAATTCCGGATTTATTGTTCCTTTTTCATCCTTCAACATAATAGTTGTAGATGCCTGAAAGCTAGGCGAAGTATAATATCGGATATAGATAAACGCTAATGATAAACAAATAAAAACACTTAATAAAAACCATTTCCATTGTACTAAACAATAACTTAAAAGGGCTTTAATATTGAAATCTTGTTCTATTTTTTCACTTGAAATAGTATTTTCTTCCATCAATGTTTATTATTTAATAATGCTTTGAAGCAACAGATAAGTAAGTGCTGAACCAACTAAAGTATACAAAATATTGGTATAGGGCCCTTTGGCATTGGCTTGAATTGCCATTCTATTTGGTTCAACATACACCATGTCATTTTGTCTAAGATAATAAAATGGAGAGTTTATAAAATCTGTTTTTGTAATATCAACTCTATTATAGGTAACTATTCCATCTGTTTGTCGAATAACTAATATATTATCTCTTTTGGCTTGAATTTTTAAATCACCAGCTTTCAACAACGCATCTACAAGAGTAAATCGTTCTGTATCAAAATTTATAATTCCAGGAGTTGCCACCTCTCCTTGAACTGTAACCTTGTAATTTCGAATGGTTACAATTATTAAAGGATTTTTTATATATTCAGATATTTTTTCGGTAAGCATTTTCATTAATTCAGTTCGAGTAAGTCCTCCTATTTTTAAACTTCCAAGAACAGGAAAGTTAACAAAACCATTTATATCCACTAAATATACTGAGCCATTTTGTTGGTTTTGATTTCCTCCTATATTTTGCTGATTATTGCCAATATTGTTATTTATATTAAATGGCTTTGAAATTTCAAGATCATCACAAGTAACATTTATCATTAACAAGTCATCCGGCTGAATCTTGATTTCATAAGAATTTGTCAACTCTTTATTATTTATGCTGGCAACATTTCTGTAGTAAATTATATCTTTTTTGGAAACGCATGAAAATAATGAAACGGAAACTATTATTAAAAGAAGGACTCTTTTTATTAAAATGAAGTAGCTCATGAAATTATTTGTTTTTAAGGAGCAAATATAACCAATCCATTTTGATTAAATTTTAAAAAAATAAAATTTATCTTTTTATTAAAGTGGGATTTTGAGAGATTACTTAAAATGAAATAGTTGTTTTTTTTTCCAAAAAAAAGTTTTAGTATTTGAAAAAAAAATGCAAATAATCTAACTATCTAACAACTCGAAGTGAGAATTCATACTTTTAAATTCAGGAACTATTTTTTTCATTTTTGAAACAATATCCTCATTGTCAAAAAAACGAGACATACCAATAAGTTCATCAATTTCAAAATGCACTAATTCATATCCTTCTTCAAAAACCTGCTCAATCATGATTTTAGGATGATGTGTGTTTAAGGTTCTAGAGGTATGATTGAGTAATTCTTCATACAATTTCTCACCAGGTCTTAATCCTGTAATTTGTATTTTAATTTGCTTTCCGGGCACAAAACCAGCAAGTTTAATCATCTTGTGAGCTAAATCAATAATTTTAACGGGATTTCCCATGTCAAATATATAAATCTCACCACCACGACCCATTGTTGCAGCCTCCAAAACGAGTTGACATGCTTCTGGTATGGTCATAAAATATCGAATTATATCCGGATGGGTGACTGTAATTGGACCACCTTCAGCAATTTGCTTTGTAAATAAGGGCACTACTGAACCGTTAGAACCTAGTACATTTCCAAAGCGTGTTGTGATAAATTTAGTCCCTACAGACTTATTATTAAATTGAAGGGATTGAACATAAATTTCAGCAATTCGCTTACTTGCTCCCATTATACTACTTGGGTTTACAGCCTTATCAGTAGAAATCATCACAAATTTTTCGACCCTAAATTCACATGACAAGTCGGCTAGATTTTTTGTGCCTTCAACGTTAGTCAAAATTGCTTGGGAAGGATTTTCTTCCATCAAAGGAACATGCTTATAAGCAGCCGCATGAAAAACAATTTGAGGTTGGTGAGTAGAAAAAACTTTTTTAATCGCTTCTTTATTTCTAATATCACCAATAATAGTAGACACCTCAAATTCAGGATTCAGACTTTCTATTTCAAGACTCAAATTATGTAGTGGAGTTTCAGCTTGATCTAAAACTATTACTTTTTTAGGTTTAAAATTTAAAACTTGTCTAACTATTTCACTTCCAATAGAACCCGCACCACCAGTAATAAGTATCGTTTTATTTTCTAATTGATTTGAAATAGAAAAACTATCTAAAACTATGGGTTGTCTTTCTAATAAATCTTCAATTTGAATTTTCTTAACCTTTTGAGAAATCTCCTTTTGATTTTCCCAATCAGAAATAGAAGGCGCAGAAAATATTTTATAATTAAATTCTAAACATTGATCAACTATAGCTAATTGTTCTTCTCTTGACAAACTCCTGTCAGCTAGAATAATACCTTGAGCACCCACAGTGCGCATCAAAGTTGGTAACCTTTTTTTGAGAATAAATATTGGCAAGTCCAACATTCGTTTCGAAGCATTCTGATTATTTTTATCTACAAAACCTAAAATTTTAAAACGAGAAGGAGTCTCTAATTTCAATGCTTTTGCAACATATATTGAGTTAGCATCTGTTCCGTAAATAATAATTTTGATTAAATTTTCTTTATTTTTTATAGAAGAATAAAAATCAAATGTTTGTTTTACAATAACTCGATACAAAAACAAACCACAAAAAGTGAGAATGACATTGATAAAAAGTGCTGCATTTGAATACACTTTTTGCCCATAAAATAACTCAAAAGAAAAATTAAGGAAAATAAAAAAAAGAAAAACAGACGATTGAGAAAAGAAAATTTTAACAGCATCAATGTAAGAAGAATGTCTTATAATACCCGCATATGTCCTAAATAACCAAAAGAAAAAAAGATTGACTACTAAAAAAAGAGACAAAAAAACATAGGTGTTTTTTCTAATAATATAATCTAAACCCGTATTGTCAAATAATAAATACGTGAATAAAAAAGAAACCATCAAAACAATACAATCAATTAAAATAATTATCCACCTAGGTAAATAATTAAGATTATTGATTTTAAAAGTCAAATTTTTTCTTGAAAAGAAAACATTCTCTTTTTTTGTTTTTTTAGCGCTCAAATCTTTATAATTTTTAGAAAATTAATAATCTCAATAAATAAATTAAAATTGATTTTAAAATATAATCAGGGTTATAAAATAAATCATTAAAAATGTAATTACCAAATAACAGCTGTTATTATACGATTTTATAATGATTTGTTAGCGTTTATCTTATATGTCGCAACAAAACTATTCTTTCTTATACTTCAATAATTGTAGTAAGTAGGTTCCGTAACCTGACTTTAATAAAGGTTCTGCCAATACCTTTAATTCTTCATCATTAATAAAATTCTGACGCCAAGCAATTTCTTCAATACATCCCACTTTCAATCCTTGTCTTTCTTCTATAACTTGAACAAATTGTCCTGCCTGCATTAAGCTAGCAAAAGTACCAGTATCAAGCCAAGCATTTCCTCTTCCTAAAATCCCCACTTTCAAAAGACCTTTTTCCAAATACACTTTGTTAACATCTGTGATTTCATACTCTCCTCTGGCGCTTGGTTCAATGTTTTTGGCTATTTCTACCACGCTATTGTCATAAAAATACAAGCCAGGAACTGCATAATTAGACTTGGGTTCTTTTGGCTTTTCTTCAATAGAAAGAGCTTTATTTTCTTTATTAAATTCTACAACTCCATATCGTTCCGGATCAGCTACATGATAGGCAAAAACCACACCGCCATTTGGATTTATATTAGATTGTAATAATTGAGGTAAATTATCTCCAAAAAAGATGTTATCTCCCAAAACCAAAGCAACCGAATCATTGCCTATAAACTCTTCTCCAATTACGAATGCTTGTGCTAAACCATTAGGAATGGCTTGTTCTGCATAACTAAATTTACAACCCAATCGAGAACCATCTCCTAAAAGTTTAATAAAATGTGGCAAATCATGAGGAGTCGAAATAATTAATATTTCGTTGATTCCAGCCATCATCAAAGTAGATAACGGATAATAAATCATGGGCTTGTCATAAACAGGCATCATTTGTTTACTAACGGCTAGCGTCAAAGGATGCAATCGAGTTCCTGAACCACCTGCTAAAATTATTCCTTTCATTTATATTATTTTTTAATAGTTATTGAAAATTGATTTACCACCTCTGCAATTCTTGTTTTATCGTCTTCGGTAAGATTGGAACCCGAAGGCAAACATAAGCCTTTCTCAAATAAATCTTCGGCAACTTTATTACCGTAATAGGGATATTTTTCAAAAATAGGTTGCAAATGCATTGGTTTCCACAAAGGACGACATTCAATGTTTGCATTTTCAAAAGCCAATCGTAGCATCTCTCTATCTTTATTAGAATTTAATACTATGGTACTCAACCAACAATTTGAATAATATTCATTATTTGGCACTGAATAAACAGAAACATTTGGTACATTTTCAAAAAGATTAACATAAAAATCATGCATAGACCTTCTCAAAATTACATGCACATCTAAAACTTCCATTTGTCCACGTCCTATTCCAGCACAAATGTTGCTCATTCTGTAATTATACCCAATTTCGCTATGCTGATAATGTGGTGCTTCATCCCTAGATTGAGTCGCAAAAAAAACGGCTTTATCTTTCCAATCTTTATTATTAGTTACAATCGCACCACCGCCAGAAGTGGTTATGATTTTATTTCCATTAAAAGACAAAATACCAATATCTCCGAAAGTACCACATTTTTGTCCTTTGTAACTACTTCCCAAGGCTTCGGCACTGTCTTCTATTATTGGAATTTCATACTGGTCGGCTACTTTTCTAATTTCTTCCACTTTGCAAGGCACTCCATATAAGTGAACCATAATAATAGCTTTCGGCTTTTTTCCTTTTTCGATTCTATCTTTTATGGCAATTTCAAGGGCTATTGGACATAAATTCCAAGTATCGATTTCACTGTCAACAAAAACAGGTGTTGCACTTTGATATAAAATAGGATTCGCCGATGCCGAAAATGTCATACTCTGACAAATAACTTCATCTCCTGCTTGCACACCCAACAAAACCAAACCCAAATGAATGGCTGCTGTGCCTGAACTTAATGCTGCAACATTTGAATCATTTCCCAAATACATTTCTAAATCCTTTTCAAAACCATTCACATTGGGTCCTAATGGGGCAACCCAATTGGTATCAAAAGCGTCTTGAACAAACTTTTGCTCATTCCCTCCCATATGCGGTGAGGAAAGCCATATTTTTGAATTATTCATTTTGGTAAAATAAGTTAATTTGAACCCCAATTTTTTTATTATCTAACATAAAATAAGCAGCTTCATTAGAATCATTAGTAGTTAAGGCTCTGATTTTCCGAATTAAATCTATTGGGTTTTGATTTTTAGAAATAGTAATTTCTTGTAAAGCTTTTAACTCTTTTTTTTGGTGCGAAGTTCCTTTCTCAACTTGCTTTATTCTCTTTGGATTTAAACTAGAAAGAGCATCAAATGCTTCAAAAAAAACTTCTTCTTCAAGCTTTAACACTCTTTTATATAAAGAATTGGCTGTGTCAATTGGATAAACTTCTATTTCTTTTTGATGAATAATATCACCTTCGTCTAAGGCTTCTTCCATAAAATGAAGTGTCGCTCCGTAAGGATATCCCTCGATAATTGCCCAAGAAGGAGTATGCCAGCCTTTGTTATAGGGTAAAAAAGCAGGATGCAAATTGACTACTCCGATTTTTGGAATATTCAAAACTTCAGCGGGAATAATATAAGGAAAATGAATTCCAAAAATATAATCTAACTCTAAACTCAACAAAAGTTCTAATGACTTTAGATTCTTGAATTCATTTCCTCTAAAAATAAACGATTCGTCCAATCCTGAAATTTGAATTAATTCTTCATCATGAGAAGCCTTCTCAAAATCACTTACCAAAAGAGCAGCTGGTTTAAAACCTTTGCTGATAATAAATTCTAAAATAGCGCAACTTATTTTTCGGTCGCCAGCAAATGCAAATTTCATCTGTTTATATTTGTTTTTTTTTATCGGAAGATGGAACACCCATAATCTACCTCTTACTTATCAAGAACTATTGTTATGTGTGTTTCATAAAGAATTAAGTTTATTTATAAAATCCGAAGGAAAAGAAATGGAATTTTTGAGCTTTTCAAAAGCAAAAACATCTTCAAGTTGAACCGAACTTGTAGCAGAATGATTAAATTGTTCAAACCAATCTTCTAGATGAAAAATATAATTATGTACCTCTTTTACAATCGAATCTTCACATAAAAAAGAATATTCAACTAATAAATCGTATAGTTTTTTGTTAGCTCTAAAAATTCGTAAAGCCTGATAATACATTTTATCTACTTTATAAAGTTCATAAGCGAAAGAAGACCTATCTATGGATCTGATTATTGTACTTTCTATTGTCATAAATTATATCCGTTGAAAGGTTCAATTGTAGTTGCATTATCAGCATTAATTCCTTCTTTTAAAACTACTTTTTTAACGGTCAAAAATAGTATTTTAACATCTAAAACAAAAGATAAATTATCTACATAAAAAATGTCATAATCAAATTTTTCACCCCAAGAAATCGCATTTCGTCCATTCACTTGAGCCCAACCTGTAATACCAGGTTTCACTTCATGACGCCTATTTTGATACTCTGAATATAAATGCAAATATTGCGTAAGCAAAGGTCTAGGACCTATTAAACTCATATCGCCTTTAAGAACATTAATCAATTGTGGCAGTTCATCAAGCGAAGTCTTCCGAACAAAACTACCTATTTTAGTTAATCTGATTTCATCCGAACACAAATTTCCATTTTTATCTTTTTTGTCGTTCATAGTTTTAAATTTTACAATTTTAAAAACTATTCCGTTTTTTCCGGGACGATTTTGAAAGAAAAAGGGACTGCCATTGTTGGCAAAGAATAAAAATAGGATAATTACTAAAAATAAAGGAGATAATACAATTATCCCAACTAAGGCGGTAAAAAAATCGAGTACCGTTTTGAAATAATTTTTATACACTATCGAATAATTTTAGTATCAAAACTACGATATTCCTGCAAGATGGTATCCCACATTAATTGTTGATCAAAACGCGACACAATCATAGCTCTAGCATTTTGTTGCATTTCTAAAAACTGTTTTTTATCATCTATGAAATTTATCATTGATTCAAGAATTGCCTTTTGATTTTTTACAGGAATAATGCAACCATTTTTTTTATCTTCTATAATCTCGTTACACCCATTTATATCTGTAACAATACAAGGTAATCCCATCGCTCCTGCTTGCATCACCACATTAGGAAAACCTTCACGATAACTAGGAAAAACGAGTGAATTAGCAATAGAGAAATACGGTCTCACATCCAATTGATATCCGACCGAAATTATTGATTTATTGCTAGTAATTTGATTCAGCGTTTCTTGATTCAAAGGATCTAATTCTTGTTCAAAAGGACCTACTAGAAGTAATTTAACTTCCTTTCGTAATTTTTGAATGTCTATAAAAGCAGCAATTAATTCGTTTATTCCTTTGTCAGCAACGATTCTACCCACAAATACAAATACAAAATCAGTTGGCAAAATTCCTAATTCCAATTTTAAATTGTCTTTATCTTGTTCAGAAAAATGAGAATTATTAAAGTAAGAAGTATCAATTCCGTTCGAACTTCCATTACCTAAAACTTTTAATTTTGTAGATGAACAATAGGCGTTTTCAATAATTAAATCCCTCATTTTAAATGAATTGGGATATACTTTTGTTGCACAAGAATAGGTCAGTTTTTCTACAAAATCTAAAATTTTTCGCTTCAAGCCAACTTGTTCCAACAAAGGCATTCCTGCGACTGTATGCAATCTGTTTGGAACACCCGCAAATTTTGAAGCTAACATCCCAACGATTCCGGCTTTTGGTGTATGTGTATGCACTATGAAAGGTTTAGTTTTTTTTAGAAAAAAGTATAGTTTTAGAACTGCCAATGCATCTTTAATTGGCGTAATTTGGCGGGTCATTTCAAGTGAAAAAACAGCAACTTTTTCTTGTTCACCATATTTTTCGAGTCTTTTTGAATCCGACGAAACAGCAATTATATTATAAAACGAACTCATAAAATGCAATTGTCCCGTCAATAATTTTTCTAACGAAAGAGGAACTGTTGTTATGCGAACTAGAGTTTGTTTTGACATACTGGATTTGATATTATGAGCAAACGGTATCTCTCAATTCTTTCATAGTAAGACTTTCCATTCCATAGGTTTCTTTACAAAATTTGAAAGTTTCTAAAATATCTTGTAATATTTTGATAGAATTAGCTACATCTACACCAAAATTATGAGGATGCCACCACAAATGATAAACTTCCCCTAGTTTAGCAGCTTGAATCATTTCACTTTTAATTCTTTGAAGTCTAGCGATATTTAAAACAGCTATCGAATGTTGAGGTCTCAAAAATCGACTGGCAGGTTGGCAAATTATTTTATCTGAAACTAAATGTTCTATTGGATATGATTTTGTTCCAAAAGGCAAATAGGCATCACCTGTTCTAGCTAATTTTACTGCGAGAGTTTCTTTTTTTGTTGTATCCCAATACCAGAAGTTTGGATTTGAACGAACGGTTTCAATCTGTTTTTGAGTACAAACTTCTAAATATAATTCGTTGAATTGATTTCTTGGGAAAACTAGGGATTTCAGTTCAATATTCATTTTTTGAGCTAATCTAATCGCTTGATTACAATCGGCTTCAAATTGAGCTTTTGTTTGTCCTTTTTCTAAACAATAGTAGTGAGAGTAAGTATGCGTTCCTATTTCCTGCCCTTTCACACTTTGAATGGCTTTTATCAATTTCGGAGCGAAAAAAAAGCTGTCAAAACCTGCCCCTTGATGTCTTTTTCCGTACTCATAAGCATTTAATTCTTTCCTTTCATAAGCGGGCTGAATTTCAGGAATATTTGAATGCCATTCTTCCCAATTTTCATTAAATAACATCCCAACAGTAGCCCAAGTAACATGAATAGCATTTTTCTCAAAAAGACTTAGCATTTGAGTAATTGCCTCCAATGTATTCTTGAAATAGGTTACTTTATCATTAATTTCGATATGATCAAAAAGTCCCCATACCAATTCAAAGTCAAGAGAAATAACTAATGTTCCGTTTTTCATATTGACAAAATTAATATCTATTCTGCAAGAATAGGTTTTGGTTTGTTTCTTTGCATAATTTCATATTTTTCAGAAGCCAAAAAATAATAAATAACAAAAAAACCAAAATACATCACCATCGATTTTTGGCGCATCATAATCCCTAAATTTGACATCACAAACGTCAAAGCAAACGAGGTCAAAACAAAAATAATTAAAGACGCTTTTACTAAATATGGTGCTCGTACAATAAATTTCAGAAAACGTTTGTTGCAAATTTTCGCAAACAAAAGCAAATAAATTAAGTTTTCAATTGAACTAAAAAACCCCAATGCACCCGGAGAATCAACAAATAAAGGGCGAAACCAAAAAGTGAAAAATTTAAACGGTATTGGATAATTACTCATATCAACTCCTGAATCTGCAGTCACGAGTTTAGCTGATTGACTGGTAGCAAATTGATCAAAATCTTCAATTACATTTTCTGAACCTTCTAAATTTGCCACTTTCAGAATAGAATTTTGTGCCACAAATAAAAAGCCTAATGAAGCAACCAAAACTATCATTTTAACTCCAAAACCAATTTTACTTCTTCCAGTTAGAATTCCCACCATAACTCCTACTAATAGAAAAAGCATTACGTGTGGACGAATCATATAAACAAAAAAACTACCAATAATCAATGGGATTATTCTTTTTTGTGGAAAACGCAAGGCATAAATAAAAAGCATTAAACCCATAAAAATCAAACTACCCTTTCCGAGTGAAACAGTCCAGAAATGCATGTTTGGTAAAAAAAGTAATAAAGTAAGTAAATCATATTTTTTAAAAACAGTGACTTTAACAGTAATATTTTCCCTAAAAAAAAGATACGCAAATACAAAACCAACATAACCTGTCCAAGCAAAAAGGAGCATAATTGAAATATACGACAGCCCGAGTTGCACTAGAGGCGAGGCGACAAAAACAATAAACTTTGTCCCTGTTAAAAAAACAGTCATCAAATCCTCCCTTAAAACACTAGCATTTTTAAAATATACAATAGAATCTGAACGATTAAAAATAGAATAAGCATAATAGTTTGCAAAAAACAGTAAATGATACCAATACAATCTATTCATCAATTTTTTGTCAAAAAAAGCAAATTTAGATGACAAGCTTTTATACAAAACTTGATTAATAAAAAGAAGAAATATAAAAAGAAATATAAAATCGATCATTTTTTAAAATAACTCTAAATCGCCTAAACTATAGCACCAGTTTTTAATGGTGTAGGCTGAATTTGTAAAGAAAGTATTTTCAGTTAAGGTTCTGATAGTTAGCTTTGGTCCAAATTTACCGTATATTTTACATCTGAACAAATCTTTGTTTGAGGTAGTGAGCAACCAACATTTTTTTTGAAAAGCAAATTTCGAAATCACTTTTTGCATTTGATTTTTATGTTCTTTATGGTTTGAACAAACGGTTTCAACCACTCTCAATTCATTAAAAAAACGATGCTTTTTAACATATAGAGCTATATACCAATCATCTGAAGAAAAAACTACATAGTCTTGCAAAGGATTTTCTTCATATCGCCATCTTAAATATGAAGCTGATTTGGGTGTGAAAAGTAAATTAGTTTTCGATAATTCACCATTATAATTGCTACAAAGCAAATCTAATTGCTCTGTACTAATTCTATTTTCTGATTCTATTTTATAAAAAAAACAAGGAATAACATATAAAATTGCTGGTACCACTGCCAGTTCGATGGCATCGACTATTTGCCATCCCATTTTTAAATAACCAGGACGACTAAACTGATTAGGTGTATTGAACACAAAAGAATCACTATCGATTTTTTTCACATCATCGAGCGCTTGTAAAGTCAATTTTTTAAAAATTCCTTTTCCTTGAAAATCAGGATGAGTAGCTGTATCAACTGCTCTGTAGGCGGTGTAAGATTGAGTCCCTAATTGCCATTGCCATCTCATAAATGCCCTCACTCCTACCAGAATATCATCTTCAAAACCCAATAAAACATAAGAAATCCCAAATGGATTTATAACATGTTTAAAATTCCAAATTTCAGATGTTTTTTTAATCAAACCTTCGCCTAAACTAAGTTGTAATAACTTAACAATAGCAGGAATATCATCTGATGTTGCCTTTGTGATAATCATATTTTACAACTTTTATATAAAATTTCTAGTTGTGCAACCATGGCTTTTATGCTAAAATCATCCTCTACCCGTTTTCGAGCTTCTATTTGAAAATTGGCTAATTGGGATGGATTTTGGGATAAATCTAAAATGGAATTTGATAACATTTTCCAGTCTTCAACCCCAACCATAATTCCATTTTCATTATTTTTCAAAACTTCTTTAATTCCACCTGCATCTGTTGAAACAATCGCACAACCCATACTCATTGCTTCGAGCAAAGCAATCGGAAGTCCTTCAAACGAAGAACTCATCATAAAAATATCCATCGCTTCGTAGTAGGGTTTTACGTTTGTTTGTATGCCTGAGAAAAAAACTTTACCTTCTAAATTTAGTTCCTTGTGTTTGGCATAAATTTCAGGTTCCAAAATACCTGCACCTACAATAATTCCATAAATATTGGAATTTTTTTCGATGGCTACACTTATAATTTCCAACCACTTATCCAACCTTTTTTGAAATCTAAAAACAGCAACAGTTCCCACTAAAATAGCATCATCTGGGATTGAAAACTGTTGTCGTATCTTTTGCCTTTCTGCTGGACTATTTCGTTTAAAATTTTGAACATTTACTCCGTTGAGTACTGTTTTAACAACAATTTTAGGCTTTATATTTTGTAAGATAGAATCGCTAACTTCCTGCGAAACACCTATAGTCAATGTTTGGAAATTAAAACTCCATTTATTGATAAATTTTGTCAAAAAATGATAACGTTCTTGCAAATTATGCTCTGTATATAGAACTGGTATTTTTGTTTTTAAATGCACTAACCTACTCACAAATCCTGCCCAAGGCAAATGGGCATGAATCAATTCAATTTGATAGGTTTTGCAATATTTAATTATATTAGGATACTGTAATAACAATTGCAAATTGTTTTTTGCCGAAAAACAACTTACTTTTCCTCCTGTCATTTCAATAGTTTCAACCATTTGGTTCTTCCAAGGTAAAAAATAAATGTAATGAAACTCAAATTGGTCCTGATTATGTTCTTTGAGCGTTTCTGGCAAAAGCATTTCTGCGCCGCCTCGACCCAAAGATTTAATAATATGTAATACTTTAATTTTAGACATTACAATTTTTTTAAACTGATAAGAATACTATCCATTTTTTTAGAAAACTTTTCGGCTCCTTTTTCATTCAAATGATCGGCATCACAAAAATTTTGTGCTGTGAAAGAAGAGTCATTTAAAAAATTAAAATAACTTATGTTAGAATTTGCCTTTTGAATGGATTGAATAGTGGCTATAGTGGTTTTCAATTGTTCCTGATTCAATTGCGAAGTATAAGTTTTATAGGCTGGACTAGTATAAAAAATCAGTTTGGCATTTTTGTTTTTTGCAAAAGATATTATTTCATTGACAACAGCAAGATTTTCCTCAAAAAATGAAATGCTTTTTTTATGATGTCTCTCCGCCGCAGATTTTCCTGTTTCAACTAAATCTTTAGAGTTTTTTGAATTATTATTTGTTCCCCACCCCACTTTATTACAACTAATATCTGATTTATTTTTTCTAAAAAATTTATCTAATCTTTTAATATTCTCATTCCATTTTCCATTTAAAATTTCTGAATTTTCAACCAAATTTTTACTCTTATTTAGACCATAATAAATATTGTAATTTTTTATCCGCCACTTTTCTACTCCTGTCTCAAGTCTGTTAAATAAAGAAAAATAATCAATAGGAACTACTATAAACTCTAATTTATCGGTTAGAGTAGAGTAATTTTTCAATATTTCTAAATCATAATCCAATGATTGAGCAATATGAGCAGCATTAAAACTTTTAGAG
This sequence comes from Flavobacterium psychrophilum, assembly GCA_945861915.1. Taxonomy (GTDB): domain Bacteria; phylum Bacteroidota; class Bacteroidia; order Flavobacteriales; family Flavobacteriaceae; genus Flavobacterium; species Flavobacterium psychrophilum_E. Next base: position 13,311 of record CAMAWK010000005.1, read on the forward strand.
GTAATAAATTCTGGATTCACAGCATAAAACGCATGCGAACTTCCTAAAAACAAAGTCTCAATTTGATTGGAATGTTGATCTAAATAGTTTTTCTTAAACGAATAATCATTGGGGATATTTCTTAATGAAATTTCCATAATTCCAATTAAAATTAGAACTGGGGCACTAAAAAATAAAGATTTTTTTATAAATAGATTCATTAAAACTAATAAATTAATGGATTAAATTTTTTACAATTTCATCGTGTTGAAGGGTATTCACTAATTGATGTGTGAATAACTCAGCTCCTTTTCTATTGAGGTGACTGGCGTTGTAAAAATATTTTTTTTGAAAACAAATTGTATCGTTTGAATAATCATAAAACGGAATCTGATACTTTTTGCTATAATGAGAATATAAATTCATCACCATTTGTCTGTTCTTAACAAATTTTTGACCTTCGATATACTCGGGTGTATATACAAAAATTAGTTTTATATTTTGATTTTTGCAATCCACTAAAAAATGCTCAAACAGAAGTTGTGATTCCTTATCGATAGGCACTACATATTTTTTTCTTTTTACTTTGGCTTTATCCAAATCAGAATTCCAAGATTTGTCTTTGCCTTTATATCCTTTAACTCTTGCTTCAGGATTTTGCAAAAAACCCATAGAAAAACTCATTGTTTTTTGCAAAATCAATAACTTATTATAATATCGAACTAATGGAAAATAGTAATCATAAAAATTAAATCCATGGTAACTCTGTGTTGCTTTCTTAATGTCTTTGTTCCAAAGCATATAGGGTAAAAATTGTTCTGAATTGTACAATTCTTTTTTCTTTTGTAAGGTAAACATATCTAACGAAAACAAAATAAGTTTAGGTTTTGAATTGTTTTTTAAAACCAACGAATGTCTAAAATTTTCTAACCAAAAGTTGTGTCCATTGATACCTAAATTATAAGAGGATATTTTTAAACTTTCTTCAAGAATTTTTGGACTAATATGACACCAAGCCCTTGAACTTCCATAAACTAAAAGATCTGAATCAACTTTTCCTTCAAATAAATCGTTCCAAGTTGAGTATTCTCCATAGGCTAGCTCATTTATCTTTTTTAAATTGGTGGATAAAAAAATATCTAATCCGAAAGAAAGTAGAAGAATGGGAAGCGCAAAAAAGAAAGTTTTTTTAAGAAATCGCTTCATGTTTAAAACTGAAAATAAATGAATTCTTGATTTGAACCTGCAAAAATGAAAATAATAATCAGCAATAAATAATAAAATGCCAAACGGAAAACTCTGGATTTCTTTGAAAATATTCTCGCCAAAGCATATTGATGTTCTCTACCCAACCATTCAATTATTATAAATAGTACCACTAAAACAAGAGTTGGAACACACAATGCAGAGGATTTAAAAACGGGAACACTGAAAAAAGAAGTTGAAAATATTTTAGAAATGTAACTTAATGCTTGTTCTACAGTATAAGATCTAAAAAAAATCCAAGCTAAAACAGTTAATGAAAAAGTAAATATGATTGAGAAAAAATCTTTTAAAGTTGGAAATAATTTTCCTTTTGCTACAATTTCAAGATTATTTCTATTGGTTTGAAAAACAATCGAAGGCATGATATACAATGCATTCAATAAACCCCAAATAATAAAAGTCCAATTGGCACCATGCCAAAATCCACTGACCAAAAATATAATAAAAGTATTTCTGATTTTATGCCACATGCCACCTTTACTCCCGCCTAACGGAATGTATAAATAATCGCGAAACCAAGTAGAAAGAGAAATATGCCAACGACGCCAAAACTCGGCAATGTCTCTAGAGAAATATGGAAAAGCAAAATTTCGTAATAAATCTATACCGAAAAGTCTAGCTGTTCCTAATGCAATATCAGAGTAACCTGAAAAATCACCATAAATTTGAAATGCAAAAAACACAGCTCCTAATGCAAGTGTACTGCCTGAATAATCGGTATAGTTATCAAAAATGATATTGGCAAACTTGGCGCAATTATCCGCAATAACTACTTTTTTGAACAATCCCCACAAAATTTGTTTCAAACCATCGACAGCTAGGGCATAATTGAAAATTCTTTTTTTCTGAATTTGTGGTAGTAAATGTGTGGCTCTTTCGATAGGTCCAGCCACTAATAAAGGAAAGAAACTCACAAAAACAGAATAATCGATAAAGTTTTTTTCGGCTTTGATTCTATCCTTATAAATATCAATTACATAAGACAATCCATGAAAAGTATAAAACGAAATTCCAACAGGCAAAATCACTTTTAGCGTCCATGGATTGACTTGCAATCCAAAATTAGCTATGCCAGAAGCAAAAGATTCTGCAAAAAAATTGTAGTATTTAAAAACCCCAAGAAAACCAAGATTGACCGAAATACTTAACCAAAACCAAAACTTTTTACTCGCTTGATTTTTAGCATCGCACATTTTGATTCCGGTATAATAATCTAATAACGTAGAGAAAATTAAAAGAAACAAAAAACGCCAATCCCAACAAGCATAAAAGAAATAACTAGAAACCAGTAAAAGAATATTTTGAAGTTTTAAATTTTTATTCGTTACAAACCAATAAAGCACAAAAACTATTGATAGAAATAAAGCGAAATTTATGGAATTGAAAAACATTATTATTTTTATTATTTGATGATTTCTTAAAAAAAATTATTCAGATATTTTTATGTACTTTTTTAAATCAGTTGCTAATTTATTAGTAAACAGATTAGATCCTTTTAAATTTAAATGTTCGGCATTATAAAAATATTCTTTATTAAAGCACATTGGGTCCGAACTATAATCTATAAAAGGAATATGATATTTTAATGCTAAATTCTTGTATAATGTCATGATTTCTTTTCTATTCGAAACAAAATTCTGTCCATCTATGTGCTCGGGTGTATATACAAAAATCATAGGTATTCCCATGTTTTTAACTTCTCCCAAATATTTTTCAAAAAGAATTACATGAGACTTGTCCAATTTTTGAAACAATGTTCCATTTGAATCTTTAGCATTTTCAAAATCATCTGTCCAAGTTCTATCATAATTATAAAATCCTTTATACCTATTGCCTTTATTACTCGAAGGTCTCAAGATAATCTTTACTGCGCTTACAATTTCTTTACTTCTTCCATAATACCGAACTAATGGCAAGTTAAAGTCCCATAGATTTGGTCCATTATAAGACTTAATAGTATTTACAACTATTTCATTATCAAAGTAAGGACAAAATTGATCAAATTGATATAAATCTCTCGTTTTACCTAACATATGAAAATCAAGCGTCTGGATAATATATGCTGGCTTTGGATTATTTTCTAAAAGTAATTTATGCCTACAGTATTCCATATCAAACGTAAAACCATCGATACCTAAATTATACGTTGAGATTCGTAAACTATCTTCAAGAATTTTTGAATTAATATGAGCTCTAGCTCGCGATGTTCCATATACTACAATTTGGGAATTTACATTTCCAGAAACTAAATCATTCCAAACAACATAATATTTATGATTAGATTTTTTTAAAGTTTTAGAAATCAAAAAATCTCCCAAACTACAAATTATAAGTAAAGGCAAGGCAAAAAATATAATATTTAATCCAAATTTTTTCATTCTATTTAGAAGATAAAATAATCAATTACTTGTTTTCATTAGAATAATAATTCAAAAACCAACTAACAAATTTTGGAATCCCTAACTCAAGTGGTGTGGTGGCTTTATAACCTAATTTCTCAATTTCCGAAACATCAGCATACGTAGTGACCACATCTCCGTTTTGAGCTGGCATCATTTGGTATTGAAAAGAAGTATTGAAACTCGATTCCAACTGTTTAACAAAACCCATTAAATTTACTGGATTTCCATTGCCAATATTTAGCATTCTGAAATTTGATTCTACTGGTGGATTTTGAGCAACAATTTGAATTCCTTGTACGATATCATCAATAAAAGTAAAATCACGACTTTGATTGCCTTCGTTAAAAATCTTGATGGGTTTGCCTTCCGTTCCTGCTTTTGCAAATAAAGTAGGTGCCATATCTGGGCGACCCCAAGGACCATAAACCGTAAAAAATCGTAATCCTGTAATTTTCATTTTATACAATTCAGAATACGAATGCGCCATCACCTCATTACTTTTTTTGGTTGCTGCATAAAAACTCACTGGAGCATCGGTATTTTGAGTTTCCGAAAACGGAACATCATCAGTATTACCATAAACAGAAGAACTCGAAGCAAAGACCAAATGTTGCAACGGAAAATTTCTACTGGCTTCTAAAATATTGTAAAAGCCTATAATATTACTATCAATATAATCTCTAGGATTTGTTATTGAATAGCGAACACCTGCTTGAGCTGCCAAATGAATAACAACATCAATTTTTTCTATTGCAAACAAGGAATTTAAATTTCCAGCGTCTTGAATATCTAATAACACAAATTGAATATTAGTAGTGCCATTGACAATTTTATTATAAACCAATTCCTCCTTATTGATTCCCAAAACGGATAATCGAGCATATTTTAAATCTGTCTCATAATAAGCATTAATATTGTCAAGCCCAATGACTTGATGCCCTAAACTTGCTATTTTGCGAACCGTGTGCATCCCTATAAATCCAGCGGCTCCTGTGACTAATATTTTCATTTTACTATAATTGTAAATTAATTGATGGTAGGAATTTCTTTTTTAGAAATTATTTTTTGCAATTCAGTAGCTAAAACTTTCGATGCCCAAGGCGACCAATGAGTGTCGTCATAAAAATAAATATCATTTTTGCCTTTCAACTTTTCTTGAAGCAGTTTTTTGGAATTGATGTAAGAATATGATTTAGTCATTTTTTCGAAATGTTCAAAAAATAAAGGTCTTGGATATTTTTGTTTTTCAGCTAGTTCATCATAATAAAAATCAAACTTATCAGGACTAGGTAAAACGATGAGTGCAATTCTTTTTTGTTCACATTTTTCAGAAAGTGAATTTAATACCTGATTCAATTTTGAAACTGATTTTTGATTGTTATTTTCTTTTACACCGTTTAAATCTGAACTTAAGAACAACAATTCATTGTGAGAAACTGAAAACAATTCTCTTTTGGTTTTAACTTTATATGTTTCAGAATCATACGCATTATCATCAAAACAATAATTTATGTTTTGTAAGGGAAATTTAATCAGTCTATTGGCTGAAAAATCATCCAGTTTTATTGTTTTTATACTATTTCTGAAATACGATTTTAGTTCTAATTGTTTCGATTTATTTTTAATAGTTGCTTCTTTTAATTTGGTATTGTATTCTTTGACAACTTGATTTATTGAATTTAAACTTATCAAAGTATCCATTTTACACTTTTGACCACGAGCGACAATATCTCTCTCTACCGATTGAAGAATAATGTAATCCACTTTAATTTTTTTTAAAAAATCTCCATTTAAAATTCCGTGAGCGGTTTGAATGGGATTGCCACTCAAAAATCGATCTAAATGCAAAACCGAAATGTTATTTTGAGCTAAATAATTTTTATAGCCAAATCCAAATTGTTCTGAAAAAGAATCGCCGATTGTAAGTGCCGTAAAATTTTGTGGTCTGTTCGTATTGATTTCTGAAACCTTTGAAAATAAAATAGGCTGATTTAATTCTTTTTCAAAAATGTCTCTGTAATTCATTTTTTCAATTAAATATCCTACTCGAATCAAATCGCCTTTGTCCGTTGCATAAAAAAAAGTCGTAAACAAAAACAAAAATGCAATTGGAATACTAAACAAGACAAACTTGACAACGAAATTCTTCATCCCTAAAACTGAAAATAAATAAACTGTTGTTCTTTACCCGAAAACCAAAGTATTCCGATAATCAATAAATAGTAAAATGAATATCGAATTGCTTTTGGCCATTTGTGGGTTAAAACGGCAATGGCATATTGTTGCTGACGCCCCAACCATTCAATGAGAATAAAAAGAAAAAGAATCAAAAATAATGATTTAGTCAAAAGCGTATGTTTCATCATCAAGGATGGCTTTGAAAAAAATGAACTCGATGCAATTTCAGAAATATACTCCAGAGCATGTGTCAAATTTTCTGCTCTAAAAAATATCCAAGCAAAAACAGTTAAACTAAATGTGATTCCAATTTGAAAAATTTCTTTCAGATTTGGTAAATATTTATCTTGTGCCACCATGTCTAAATTTGTCCTATTGGTATTAAAAATAATCGAAGGCATAATGTACAGTGCGTTCAAAAATCCCCAAATGATGAAAGTCCAATTGGCACCATGCCAAAAACCACTGACTAAGAAAATAATAAATGTATTGCGAACTTTCATCCACATCCCGCCTTTGCTACCACCTAACGGAATATACAAATAATCCCGAAACCAAGTGGAAAGCGAAATGTGCCAACGGCGCCAAAACTCAGCAATATCTCTGGAGAAATAAGGAAAGGCAAAATTGCGAAGTAAATCTATTCCGAAAAGCCGAGCTGTTCCTAATGCTATATCGGAGTAACCCGAAAAATCACCATAAATTTGAAAAGCAAAAAATACAGCTCCTAAAGCGAGTGTACTTCCTGAATACTCTCCATGATTATTAAATGTCATATTAGCAATTTCTGCACATTGGTCGGCAATGACCACTTTCTTAAATAAACCCCACAAAATTTGTTTTAATCCATCGACAGCAACAGCATAATTGAAAACTCGTTTTTTCTGAATTTGTGGCAATAAATGTGTGGCTCTTTCAATTGGACCCGCAACCAATAAAGGAAAAAAACTTACGAAAACCGAATAATCAATAAAGTTTTTTTCGGCTTTGATTCTATCTTTATAAATATCAATTACATAAGACAATCCATGAAAAGTATAAAATGAGATTCCAACGGGTAAAATTACTTTTAACGTCCAAGGGTTGACTTGCATTCCAAAATTGGCAATAGCAGCAGCAAAAGATTCTGCAAAAAAGTTGTAATACTTAAAAACACCCAAAAAACCTAGATTGACCGAAATACTCAACCAAAACCAAAACTTTTTACTAGCCTGATTTTTGGCATCACACATTTTAATTCCGGTGTAATAATCCAAAAGTGTAGAAAAAATCAATAAAAACAAAAATCGCCAATCCCAACAAGCATAAAAGAAATAGCTGGAAACTAATAAAAGAATATTTTGGAGTTTTAAATTTTTATTTGTTACAAACCAATAAAGTACAAAAACTATTGGTAAGAAAATGGCAAAATGTAAAGAGTTGAAAAACATATTTTTTATAATAACTTTCTAGATTAGATTACCAGAAAAATGGATAATAAATTTATTTCGATTTGATTATTTATTGTCTTTTATAATTTGAAAAAAATCGATGTACGATTTAGTTATGGTCTTAAGATTAAAATTTTCTAGAACTATTTTTTTAGATTTTTGCCCCATTTCGATTCTTTTACTAGGATTGTCTAAAAGATAATTAATTTTAGAAACAAAACCTTCAATAGACTTATCAGGAACTATGCAACCAGTTTCATTATCAATCAAACATTCGCGAATGCCGCCAACATCAGTTGCTACGGTAGGCACACCAAAATAACCTGCTTCTAAAACAACGCCTGGCAAACCCTCTGTGTCACTAGGTAAAAGTAACAAATCGGAAGATACTAAATAAGAAGCTACCTCTTTTTGATATCCCATATGAAAAATATAAGAATCGTTTTGCTTCATCAAATCTACATATTTAGGCAAATCTGTACCGTTCCCAACTACTAATGCTTTTATATTTGGACGTGTTTTTTTGAGTTCTTGAACGATTTCAAAAAATTTATCAGGTCTTTTTTGAGCCGTAATATTACCTAAAAAAAGTACTACTTCATCTTGAGCCGTTAGATGTAATGATTTTCTAGCTTCCTCTTTAGTGAGTGAATTTTGAAATTTATCCATATTAAAAGCTCTATGAATAACTCTCGTTGGTTTTTTAAAATCATAATGTCTCACCATAGAATCTCTTGAAGCCAAACTCACGCCAACCGAAGCATCAAAAGTGGGAATAACCCAATATTTGTAATACAGTTTAGTAATAAAACCTGTATTCCAATATTCCGCATTATCAATAACTCTAGTAATCCATTTTATTTTGGTACCCAAAAATAACTTTGCAATTGCCGCATATTTTAATGTTCTAGATCCATTAAACAAAATCACATCTGGATTAAACTCTCTTACTTCTTGCATAAATTGTCTTAACAATTCAGGATGAAAAGAAGGAATTTTTTCAAATAAATGACTCGGATTTCCACCAAGAACCACATCATTTTCCAACAAATTGACCATCACAGCATTTGGTTCTGGTTTGTAGAGATATACTTTTTTTACTTGATGTCCCATGACATCTAACTCCTCTGAGAGTTCTGACACAAACACTTGAGCTCCTCGGCGAATTGGGTACGTATCTAGAAAAAGAATTCTCATTATATTGATATGTTTTTTTTGTGATAAACTTCCATTAATACCTCTTCATATTGCCTAGCAATCGTTTTGATATCAAAGCGCTCTATAGAAATAACTCTTGCCTTTGCTCCAATTATCTGCATGATTGTAGGGTTTTCAATGGCGAAAATCATTTTTTGCTCTAGCATTTGGGTATTTTTAACTTCAAAAGTAAGAGCCGTTTCTTTGTCCTTTACGGCTTCTAAATTCATCGGAATGTCTGAAGCTATGATTGGAATTCCAGACAACATAGCCTCTACTAATGCGCCAGAAAAACCTTCGTACCAAGACGGAAAAACAAAACAATCATATTGATACAGTTCTTGTGTTACATTATTATGAACACCTGGTAAAGAAACGCTTGTAGATAAATGTAAGTTCTCGATCTGTTTCTCTAAACTACTTCTAAAATGACCTTCACCATAAATCGTGAGGGTTGAACTTGGAAACTTTTTCTGAACTTCACTAAAAGCATCGATTAATTCACGGTATCCTTTTAGCGGAATAAGTCGACCGTAACTAACAAAATTGTATGAAGTATAAGGAGTTGTTTTTGAAATCCATGCTTTTCCTGGAACTATCCGACCTCTATAAATCACTTTTGTTCGTTCAGGCGAAATTCCTAAACTTTTTTTATGCGAAGCAGCAATCGCAGCTGAATTTGCTATAAACAATTCTGGAATACGAGCTGTATATCGATCTAAATTCCAAAAAAAACGAAATTTTAATTTTGCCGAAAAACCTTTAGTTTCAATCGCATCTTTATGGTAACTATCACTTACTAAGGTTCCTAAAATGGGAATTCCCATAGACTTGCAAACCATTCTTGACAATAAATTACTTCTAAGCAAAGAAGAAACTACTAAATCTGGTTTTTCACTTTTAAACAATTTTTGAATTTTTGAATACCCATTCAAAAAATCATATTTACCTTTTAAATCCAAAAATACTGTGGAAATAGCCGCTTGTTGGTATTTTTGTAAAAGTTCGTGTTGCGGATAGAGATAAACTACTTTGTATTCTATCTTTTCAGAAAAATAGGGTAAAATATTCAGTAAACTATTCTCGGTTCCTGCGTTTGCAAGAGAATCTTGAATGAAAATTACTTTAATTTTCATGTATGCTTTTTTTAATTTTCAAATAAGACTCTGTCAATACTAAAATTCTAAAAGTCAGCCTAACATCTGATAATTGGTGTTTTTTAAGTTTTAGAAACTTACGTTTAAAACTTTTAGGAATAAAACTTTTCAAAATACTCAACTTACTTTTTGGTTTGCTCGGTGAAGTCATTCGAACTAGTAGTTTTTGAATAGCTCCATGCTCAATTCCAATTGCGGCGAAAGTAGCTTCATCTACTTTTTCCAACTTGGCAATCATCTCTTTTTTGTTACTCATTAAAAAGTCATCTACTCTTTCAATAGAGACTTTAGAAGCGTATTTTGTGTATAAAAACCCTTTATTAAATTTTTTGAAATACTTTTCTCGATAATCAACATCTGGATTCAAATGTTTGGAATATTCTACTATAGAATTATTGAGTAACGGATTATATACTTCCACAAAAAAACATTTAATTTCGTTTAAAGTACCCAGAATTGACGGAACTCTAAACTCATTTCGCAAACGTTTTGCATACGCATTTAGCGATTCATTAGCCTGCTCTTGAATGGCTTCGAAATTATAATTTTTGTTTAATAGATATGAATCTATCGATTTTTCAAAATCATTTGGGCTTAAAATTCCGTTTCTATGTCTTACTAAATTAAAATTATCCCCGTTGTACAAAGAAAAACTTTCGTCCCCTCTGAAAATTGAAAAAACTTTCATCTTTTCGATTTCTTTCCAAGCTTCAAAACCGTCTAAATAGCCCGAAATCATATCAATTCTTCCTTCGCTATATTTCAAAAATAACTCAAAAACAGTATTGAAATCACTGTTTTTTAAATGTAATATTTTGTGTTGCAACCCCAATTGTTTAGCAATTATTTTGGCAATTCCCAAATCGGTTTTAGTATCATTTTCTAAAGATTTTGTCCATGTAATGGCATTCAAATCTTTTTTGTCATCGATAAGATTAAGTAACAATCGACTATCAATTCCGCCTGAAAGTAAAACAGCACTTTTATATTTTGGAAATGTTGCTTGAAATGACTTTTTGATCACATCAAAAAACGGTTGATAATCATCTCTTTTTTCTACTAATTCTATTTTATATTTTGATAAATTAACTGCAAAAGAACTTAAATTTAAGGTAAGTAAACTTTGAGGAGGTACCATTTTTATATTCTCATCAACCGACCGAAATGGTTTTTGTATTCCTGAAGTCAAAAACCAAAGTGTATTTTCTGTATCAAAAACAAAATTTTGTTTAAATAGGACAATTGGTATTTGTAAAGAGGAAAAAACGAAATAATCTTCCGATCCATAATAATAGACACTCCTTGATAATGTAGCGTCTGAAATTAATTCTAAATTCGTTGAATTTGTTCTATAAAGAAAGAAATTTCCATCTGGAATTATTTCGCTGTTTTTCCAATTTTTGGAATCGGCAAAACCCAAAATACCATGATCTGATTGCACATCAATTCCTTCTTTATAGCCAACAATAAAGCAGTATGATTTTGAGTCCGAAATTATTTTAACCTCATGTTGCTCAAATTCGTTTTGCAACCAATTCTCCACCTGCTTTAACCGAATTTTGTAATTTTCTTTGTCCTCTGGTGACTTAAAAATAACTGAAAATAATTTAGCCATAAATCAAAGTGTTAAAAAAGTCGTGAATAATTATTAAAGTGTTTTTCCATAATTACCAAAAAGAAAATCTTTTAAAGCAACCAAAACATTCCAAAACATTTTGATTCCATATCGAAAACCAAACTTAAAACTCGCAAAAGATTTTAAAAAGAAATAAGAATAGAAAACAAGAATGGTCTTGTAATTTTTATTCTTATAAAGTATTCTTAAATTATTTCTAATAGAGTAATATTCTCTTACTATCGCTCTATCTGTCTTCTTTTTGAGTTTTTTCGGAGCTAAATTCATCCGATTAAAATAATGACGATGTTTGAGATAATACCCCCTATCCACCAAATGAGTATACCCTGCTTTCTTTACTTTAAGGTCAAAATCTAACTCTTCACTTCCGTAAAATAATTTTTCATCAGTAGAAATTCCTGTTTTCAAAATCATTGGTCCATTAACCAGTTTTGACATTCCACCAGCAATTGTATCGACTTCCAATATTCCTTCTGTCAATAATTCTTCATCGGTAACTCGCTCCAAAAATCCAGTTTTTGGATTATAATAATTTCCTACTACACCTACTGAGCCACATTTTGGACTAGTCTGTGCCACTCTCATTAAAATTTCTAAAGTATCATCAAATAATGGTGGGTCGTCATCATCGCCCCAATAAATCCAATTATATCCCTCAGCTGCTAGTATTTTTAATCCAATGGCTGCGGCTCCAGCGGGTCCTGAGTTATACCCTACTCTATGATAGACTACTCTCGAATCGTTTAACGTTTCAATCGCTTTTTGAGTATCAAAACTAGCACTATTGTCCACTATCAAAATTTTTTCGAGTGTGAGCGTTTGTGCAAACAGAATTTCGATAGTTTCTAATACAATTTCTGCTCTTTCGTAGGTCATTATAAAACCCGCAAACTTTGAATTTTTCATTTTAAAATTAGGGAAGTTTTATTCTTTATTATGATTAAAATATTGAATAATATTGTCTCTAAATCTCTGGTTGGAATTTAATTTTGTTAATGACACCAAACAATTGTAATTGTGTTGTGCTGTTTCTTGATCCAATTTTAAATTACCTAGTTTAAAATCTTGTTCAAAGTCTTGAATAGTATATACTTTGAAATTATTATTTTTGAAATAGGTATAAAAAGAATTAGCTGGATCTAAATATACTTTAGTTCCTAATTCAAAAGCCTTTCGAATATTATTTCCTGCCATTTGACGTTTACTATTGATAACCAAGGCAGCACAGTTGACATAAAAATTCTCAAACTCCAGTAAGGTCATAAAATCTTCGATAAGTTCAACTTGCTCAATTTTTCGGGCAAATTCAACTAATTTATTAAAATAATACCCCTTTTGTCCATAATTTAAAAACAAACAAGCTTTAAAATTTCCCTTATTTTTATTACGTTTAATAATTTGCAAAACATCAAAATGATTGTTCCAAATGAGTCGATTGTGCCCAACAATGTAAAAATTTTCTTTATCGAGTTTAGGTAAAACTTTCTCTTCTAAATCCGTTAATAAACTTACCGGAATAAAATAAGGCAATTGGGGAAAGTCTTTTTTAAGAAGTTTATATTCTTCTTCATACAAACCTAAAAACAGATTACATCTTGAAATAGCTTTTAAAAAAACCGTTTTATTTTCTCTTTTCAAAACGGAACCCAAAAATTTTTTTATGATTTTGAAAACTGTTTTTTGGCTATTCCATTCTTCTAATAGTATCTTTTTTGTAGTTTTTGAAAAATACTTTTCTTTATTTTTATAATACAATTCAAACCCAAAAAAACGCCAAGCTACTTTAGTTTTTGGAGGCAACCCAAGCATAATTGATCCTAAATAAGTATCTAACGAATAAAAAACTACCAAATCAAAATCAGAACAAAATTGTACAATTGATGCAATATTATTTTGGTTTTTGTCAAAGATTTTAACTGGATTACCAGCATAAACTTGTGACTCAGGATTGTTACTCAAATAAAGTATTTGGTTTTCAAATTCTGAAGAGAAAAAAGCGTCTCCTAATCTAAAAAACTTTTTATCTAGATGAATGTGAGCGACTTTTATTTTTTTTATTTCAAAAGTATCTTGAAGCATTCGAAACTATTTATTAAAATATTTAGTTACCAATACACTAACTGCTTTTTTGAAAAACACCCATAAAAATCGAGTTTTAGACAATTTAGATTCAAATCCAGCTATTTTTTTAACAAGGATTAATAAATCAAAAATTGAAATATTCTTCTTGATAACCCAATCCAAAAAAGATTGATAAACTAATACTTTTGTAGCATTATTTTGTCCTTTCCAAATTCGGTTTCCCTCGTGTCTTCGGATGGAAGCTACTGGCTGAGTCAATTCGCCTCCAACTAAAACCTTTTTAAAAGCCATTTTCAACCACATTTCAGTATCTTGATGCAAGACCAAAATGGGATTAAAATATCCTATTTCATTAAATACATTTGACTTAACCGTAATTCCATTAGTGTGAAAATGTCCATAAGTACCACGAAGTAAATAATGAAATAATTGTTGGGGTGGAATTGTCTTTGTTAATGTAAATATTTTTCCATCAGGTTCATTAAGATATCCTACTGCCGAGTATACACCATCTATTTCTCTATTTTCAGTAAAAATTCTTGTATCAGCAGTAAATCTGTTTTCAGCATACACATCATCGGCATCCAAGAATGAAATATAATCGAATGTTGCCTTTAGTATCCCCAAATTTCTACTTTCAGAAGCCCCTTTATTTGTGTTGTTTTCATGTGTGAAAAGTTTTATTTTATCAAACTTTTCAGCTAAATGTTTGCACACTTGAAGCGATTCGTCTTTTGAACCATCTTCAATCAAAATAATTTCGCCAACTTCATCTAAATAAATTGCTGATAATACTGCTTCCTCTATAAATTTTTCTGCATTATAGACTGGCATCACTACCGAAACTTTAAAATTAATTATAGGACTATTATTTGATTTATACATGAATAGGTGATATTATCGCCATTTAAGTTTTGCTAAATACTTGTTCGAAGTCATTACATATTGTAGCCATAATTTAGCATCTTTTTTATGATCTACTAAAGCCGTGGCAAACAATTCGTGAGCTTTTTTCACTTGTCCAATCCTAATAGCGGCAACAGCTGCACTCTGTAAATATATTTTTCTAACTCTAGTGTGTTTATCATAATGCTCCTTGTGCTTGTTTAAAGTATACAAAATAGAATCAATTTTATTTTGATTGTTTTTGCTACCGCCATCAGGTGAAGCATAATAATTGAAATTGTATTTATCGACCAAAGCAATCTTGGGTTTTTCAAACCATAGACGATGTCGAAGTTCACTGTTTTCACCAAATTTTATTTGGGTATCATACATGCCTATATTCAAAAAAAGTGCTGTTTTTATAGCCCATGAACCAGCCATATCTGCACCTTTTCCTGTATTATTCCCGTAAGGGTTATTAGCATCAATCTTTTTTGTGGTGCCATCCGTTTGAATTACCATAACATTACAATAGGCAATATCGTATTGTTGATTTACTAAAGAATCGTAAAAATCCTGGAGCCACGATTTTTCTACAGTATCATCACTATCTAAAAAAATCAAAAATTCGCCATTTGCTAATTTTGCTCCGGTATTCCTTGCTGCGCAAACTCCTGCGTTATTCTGAAAATGATAATTAATTCTTGCATCATTTGAATATTCTTCAATAATTACTTTTGTATTATCCGTAGAACCATCGTCAACGATTATGATCTCGAAGTCTTGAAAAATTTGTTGTAAAATTCCTTGCAAAGCTCTATTTATTATGTGAGCTCTATTGAATGAAGGAATTATTATACTAAAAAAAGGCATAAAAAATTAAGAAACAGAATTTAATAAATTCTGTTTCCAGAGTTCTAAATTAAAAAGTTCATTAGCTTTTGCTGACAAACATTTAGTTTTATTTATATTAGGAAGTTCAATATTATTCATAATTTTAATCCATTCTTGATTATTTTTTGGTAACCTTAAATATTCTGAACCAATAAACTCCTCATAACCTCTTGAGGCAAATGGATTGGCAATAACGAATTTCCCATAAATAAATGCTTCAGCGACTTTAATATTAGACCCTGCTCCTTCAGCAATTGGAACAATTAGATATGAAATTTGACTCCAAAATTCATTCGGACTCTTTACAAATCCTAAAAAATCAATATTTTTTGAATCCAAAATTAATTTCGCCAATTTTTTTGGCATTTCACCGCTGCCAGCAATTACTAAACGAGCTTCTAATTTATTTTTCATTAAAGGATTCCAAACTAAATTTATAAAATCAATCAACCCTTGATAATTTGGTCGATAACTTAACTTACCTATAAACCCAAATTTAACTATTTCAGAAAAATTTTGAAAAGTATTATTGATTTGAAATTTATTATCTATATGAAATCCAAACGGAATATTTGGTAAACAAACTGCTTTTTTTAATCCATAATATATCCTATCTGATTCTTTAACAATTATTGGAACATCAATACGATTTAATAGTTCTTTTACTTTTTTTGTTCCAATAAAAAAA
Source organism: Flavobacterium psychrophilum (assembly GCA_945861915.1). GTDB lineage: Bacteria > Bacteroidota > Bacteroidia > Flavobacteriales > Flavobacteriaceae > Flavobacterium > Flavobacterium psychrophilum_E. Next base: position 29,105 of record CAMAWK010000005.1, read on the forward strand.
AACACTTGTAATTTTAGTTTTCGTAAAAAATTAGTTTCTTTTTGAATTCTAGATTTTTGTGCTTCAAAATATACATCATCTACATCGCAAACTATTTTAATCTTTTGAGGCAAACTTAATAGCAAAAGTGGCCATAAATAACGACTAAAAACAAACGAATATTTATTTTCATTGTTAAGCTGACAAAAAAGTTGATTCAATTTATTATAAAAAAAATCGTTACTACTTTTTTGTTTTTTTGAAAGTAAAAAAGTAGGATATCCTACATCAGGCAAGTTTGCTTTTGTAGTATCAAAAAAATATATATTTTTAATTGTATTGGTACTAATTTCTATTTGATTATTTTCACTTTCGCATCCAATTAAAAGTAAATCAACATTAAATTTTTCTGACAATGCTTCAATTAAAAACCATGTCCTTTGTCTTTTACCATCTGTTAAAGGCCAATTTGAAGATTTAGTAACAAACAAAATTGACGATTTCATACAAATAAACTTAGAAATTTTTCATTATAATTTCTAGTGAAAAAATTAAATATTCCTCCAATATATTTTCCGTATCTATAAATATTTTGATAAAAATAATGACGTTTAAATACACAATAAAGTATCCTTTCAGTTTTGTACTTTGAATACCCTAATTTATAGAAAAACAATTTAAAATTAGGATAAATTAATTCAAACACTTCTTTTATATCTTCACGACTATACCAATATCTGAAACTCAAATATGAACACATAAGTTCGAATTTTGAAATTTGATATTCGTGAATTTGGATTGGTGTATTTTCTCTAAAAAAAATAATGCTTTCATCGATTTTACCTTGCATAACACTTACACCTAATGAGCGCAATAATACATCCTGAAGTACTTCATTTGTATTAAAATCATAATTTATATTTAGTTCGCTTTCTATTGTAATTCGCAAATCTTTTTTTGGACCACGCTCTATGACTTTTTTTAATGCATTAAACATAATAAAACCATCACGGCTCATACTATTTTTTGAATATCTATAATAAACTAAATTATGCGGTATTATTTTTTGAATTCCACCTGATTTTACGGTTCTAATCCAAAAATCCCAATCTTCAACACTTTTTAAAGTTTCGTCAAATGGACCTGCTAAAATTACTAAATAACGACTTATACATATTGAATGACAAGGACCTAAATTTCCTTTAAAAACATCTGGAATTAGAGATTTTTTTTTGTGGGCATTTGTATGTCTTAAAATTCCAACACCATCCTCTTTTACATATGTATAACCATATTGAATTAATACATTATCACTTAAATTTTGGGCAACTTCAGCAATTTTAACCAAACATGTTGGATATAAAAAATCATCTGAATCTAAAAAAATAAATCGATTTCCTTTTGCCGATTGAATTCCATAATTACGTGCTGAAGATAGTCCTCCATTTTCTTTTTCAACAAGTTTAATTCTAGCATCTTTATTTTTATAGGCTTTTGCAACTTCTGAAGTCGAATCTGTAGAGCCGTCATTGACTACAATAGCTTCCCAATCTTGAAACTCTTGAACCAATATGGATTCTAGACAATCAGGCAAAAAATGCGCTTGATTGTAGCAAGGGATAATAATTGAAAATAAGGGATTCAAAATAGAAATATAATTTGTGCGCTCTCTCTTTTAGCTGATTTCAAAACACAAAGTTTTAAATTTGTGATCAACCAAAACCTGAAGTTAATCTGTTTAAGCGATTGCCTTTTTAGTCCATTTAGTATGCAATTGTTCAAATTGAGTTACAAAGTTTTTATTTTGTAAACCACCACTCATGTAAAAACAACAATAGTAAACATACAACTGTACTAAATCCTTTGAATAATACCTTGAAAAATGTTTGTACATTTCAACAAAATCATCATTTGTGATTTTATATGACCAAGGTAAACTTATATTTGAAAATAAACCAAAAAGCATATTTTCAACATCGTCACTAATAATTACAGCTCCAATGTTTGGCAACCCGTTTGTTTTTTCTGATTTTAGTAAAATTCTTTTCCCATTAAGGGTATTTATTGACACACAGTTTGTAGTCCCTTTGGCCATACGCAAGGTATGATATGCCGTGTCATGATATATTATTATTCCATTTTTTTTCATAAAAGGAAGAATCTCCAAAACATTTAAATGCTCACCAGGATTGAAATGCGCTGTATCAATAAAACAAATATCTATTCCGTCCTTAGGCAATTTATCAAAAAACTTGCATGGAACACCTCCTGTATGAAGTTCCCATTTTGATGTAAGATTTGGAACAATTTGATTCACTAAAAAGCCTGTTTTTCTGCCTTTATCCATTCCTAAATGTACATCTCTGTACCAAATTGTATTGTAATCAAAAGAATAAAGTTTGGCATTTTCTCTATCGCGGATAGCATTTAAAACTACACTTGTACTCCCGCCAGCACTTAGACCAATTTCTACAATTGTTTGGGGTTTGGTTTTGCGAATAATCCCGTTTAAAAAGGCTCTATCTTTATAAGACATTTCGCTTTTCAAATATTCGGTACCTTCTATTTTTCCTTGTAAAGATTCTTCAATTTCTGCAAGAATATTTTCATCATAAAATTCAATTTCTGAAAAATCGATTTCATTAAAATTAGTTGGTTGTTTTTCTTTCCAAACTTCTGGAGCTACCGACAGATTGTCCAAAAGACCAATTCCCCACATTTTTTCTTCCGATTCATCCTTTTTAAATATAGACTTAACCGTTTTTAAAATTGCTTTTGTATTCTGTTTAGGCGAATTGGTGTAAATTTTTTTTAATGTATTAATCATAATGGTATATTTTAAATTTTTTATTTTGCTAACCTAAATCTGAAAATTATACTCCAAACTTTTCTTTCATTACTTCTTTAAAATTCTCTACTTTTTCGATACCAAATTCATCTAAAGCTATTTTTTGGTATGTGGCTCCTCGTTCTCTCAATTCTTTGAACAACTCTGGTGCGGGTGACCATCTATCATGAACCACTCCGCATTGACGGGTAGTTGCTACTTTTAAACCATTCAACTTAGCTCTAATAAAAAAGTTTTGATGTTCACCACCTTTTAACAAAGGATTCCACCCATTAAAAGCAGTTACTTTATCAGTTCGAGCGATGAAAAAATTATGTGTCATATCGCAAATCGTGAAAGGATCTTTATAAACCATTTTTTTCATTACACAAGACTTTCCTACCAACTCAAAATTGGCTGAATATTCAAAAATACCTGTAGATGGAATTAGAATATTCCAATTTTTATAAATCCAATTGGAAATTGTAAATTTTAATTTCTCTTTCCTAGATTTTAAATAATATTGCCTAAAAACGCCTCCTAACAAATCGAGATTATTTTCTAATAACATTTTTCGCATCAAAGGCAATCGAGTTCTAGGCTCAAATATAAAATCGTCATCACAAAGCACAAAAAGTGGTGTTTTTGTGTACTGTAACATTATATTTCTTCCCTCGGCTGTACCTGTATCAAATGGCATAGTAACATAAGTAATATCTAATTTGGGAAAAAGTGCCAATACTTTTTCTTTGTAAGGTATTTTGCTGTCATCCCCAATAATAATTGGACCTTTGAATCTATATTTTTGAATGGAATACAATTGATTAATCAACTGCTCAGGACGCTCGAGAGTTTTGATAAGAATGCTTACATCTTTTAGAGAATCTAAATAATAATTTTCTTTTTTTTCGAATGGAATCCAATTTACAATTCTAAACATTTTCAATTATTTTAAAAAATTCAATTTATTGTCTTTTTTTTATTTCTCTTGCAGGAACCCCCGCAACTATTGTATTTGCCGAAATTGATTTTGTAACCACACTACCCGCAGCAATAACACAGCCATCGCCTATATTTACTCCAGCCAAAACTTTTACATCTGCCCCCATCCATATATCGTTGCCAATATTTATGGGTTCAAAAATATTTTTTTGCTTATTAATATTTGTTCCCAATTCATACGAATGGTTGGCTGCTACAATTTTACAGCCCATAGCAATCAAACAATCATTTCCAATTGTCACGTTTCCGTGTCCATATATTACAACATTAGGTCCTATAAATGTATTTTCGCCAATACTAACATTTCCTCCGTAGCAATCGCAAATAAACCCGTTACTCAATAATGAGTCTTTGTTTATTGTAACACTTCCTTTTTTTGAACTATAAAAAGGAGATGTTAATGAAATTCTAACGTTTTCATCTATACGAACTGAACTAGCAATAGTTATTCCCTTCCATCTATTTTGAGCTATTCGAAAACTATTTACCCAATATTTAGGACTAAAAATCGATAATTGATTTGTATTCTTATTTTTCGACTTAATACTCATACCCAAATAAATTCTTTAGTCATTATTCCTGTCGGATATTCTATGTTTGCATTATAACCAGCCCAGTTATTTGGGGCGTAAATTTTATTATCTTTTTTTGAATTCAAAAAACCTCCCCACCAAGAATAAGTACTGTTTCCGATTATACATCCATCGGCATTCATCATCATTTGAAATTGTGTTTCTGGCGGTTCATTTATAAAAAAATAATTTTCTTTTTGACCTAGAATCGATTTTGCCTCTTCGATTTCATCACTAATTACAAATACAGTTTCGTATTGATTTTCTATCTCTGAAAGTAGAGTTGTGTACCAATTGTTAGGCAAAAATACTTTGGCATTATTTAAATCAGGGAGTGTAAAATCTTTATAATCTTGTCCTAATCGCATACTAATTACTAGTGTTTTATTTTGCTTAAAAACAGAACCATATTTTTCTTTAAAGACTTTTTGAAAAGACTTTTTGATAGCAAATAGTTTTTGCAAACTTTTTTTGTCGCTCTCCATCATATCAGCATCCTGAAAATAGCCGTTAAATGAATAATTTCCTTCAAATTCAGGCAATTTAAACTTCAATTTTGAATCTAGAAAATCTTGATGATTTTCTATTTTTATTCTTCGAACTAACCAGCCATAAAGCCTAAGAAAGTTTTTATTTACTAGGAAATAGTGAGGGAAATTTAGCTTAAAACAATCTAAATAAAAGCGATTTTTTTGTATTTCAACCAAAAAAAATGTTTTGTTTTTTTTTGCCATTAAATAGGCAAAAGCAAACTGAAACAATTGGTTTCCCATTCGGCCATGTAACGAAACCTTAATCATTTTTTTATTTTTAGGAAGTATTTTGGAGTTGCTACTATATTGAGTATCGCTTTACCAGTTTTATAGGCTTTAGAATTCAACATACTATGTAACATAGCTTCCGTTTTATTGAATTTTCTAGCAATATAATTAACATCACAATCCATCAATTGAGCAATACATTCTGTTGCTTTTTCTTGATTTCCTTGACTATTAGAAATTAAATACAAATCAAAAAGGGCATTCTTTTTTTGATATTCTAATTGTATGTTGACTTCGGGCGAAAATTTTATAGCCAATTCAGTTAAAGTAGGAATCCATCTTTCGTATTGCTTCTCTTTTGAGACAATACCCCAAGTTCCCGATTCATGCACTCTGTACACACCCATCACTTGATTTATATATTTTATTTTTCCGAATTGTGCATTGTACAGGTGAATTGGATAATCGCCTATTGGTAAGTTTGTAAGCCATTCAGGATATTCAGCTATTGGTTTTCTAAAAACTACCGATGCAGTAAAAATAAAATTGCCTTTGGATGCAAGATCTATATTAGTCGAAACTGATTCTTGTTGTTTTGAGTTGGTCAATGCAACGATGGAAGGTTTAGATTCATTTGCAATTTCCATATTGTGAAAACAGATGGCGAAATCAGTATTGTTTTCTAAAAAATCAACTTGTTTTTGAAGTTTTGAGGAATCAGTCCAATAATCGTCTCCATCTAAAAGAGCGATGTATTTTCCTGAACAGTTTTCCAGAATGTTATAAAAATTATGAAGTCTGCCAAGCTTTTGTCTGTTTTGCCAATAAGTATCGCCTTCTTTTCGTTCCAAAATTTTAAAATGAATAGTTGAAGTACTCTGATATTCTTTTATAATTTCTAACGATTTATCGGTTGAAAAATCATCTCCTATGACTACTTCAATTGGAAAAGTAGTTTTTTGCTTTAGAATTCCTTCAATGGCTTCACGAATATAAGATTCGTGATTAAAAACCATTAAACGAACGCTAAGCAAATAAGGATAATTCATGTATGTAAAATTTTATTTTTTAGCGGTCATATATGTTATCGCCTTTATTTATTGATGTTTGCTTACTCAAACTTATTGCTAATGGCGATTTCATATTTATATTTCGTAATTGAATTTTTGTAATAAATCGTTTGCAATAGCATTAAACTCCTCAATACTTTCTTTTTGCAATTCTATTTTATATTTCCCAATATTATTTTCATCTGGTTTTTCCAAAGTTTTCTTTTTCCAATCCAATGTACTGGATGGTTCGTCTTGATGTTCAGCATTTTTAATATAATAGCTTAGCATTTCTGTATCAAAATCGACTCCTAAAAATTGACACACATTTGATAAAAAATGTGCTGGATTTGCCACCACATCTTCAAATCGAACGACCAACCCTTGATTGTTTTCTTGAGAATTAATAAAACTAATTATATTATTGTTATTGGTAACCCATTCTTTGGCAATAGTAGAAATATCAGTAGAAAGTTTAGGTTTATAAGGAGAATCTGTTACCAATTTTTCAATATTAAGATAAGAACAAGCAACATCACGTCCGTCTCTAATAACTAAAATATACTTTGCCGTTGGCCAAATTTCTTTTAAATCATTTAAATGATTAATGTAATAATTATTCTTATCAGCTATAATACTTGGCACTTTTCCTTTTTGCTCTGCAAATAACAAATACACTAATTCGCCTAGTTCAGCATAATTTTTTGGGTTTTGTATTTCTATTTTTTGCTTTAGACTTTCAAAATCCAAATTCCAATCTTCCATTTTTTTGGAAGATTTGACATCTGAAACAAATTCTAGAACTCTATCCGAAGTATTATCATTGCTACTCCAATCTTTATATTTTGAAGACCACCAATGCAAAAAACCACACTCGGGTGGCGAAATTATTTGGGGATGCGCATTAAGCATGAGTCTGAATAATGAGGTTCCTGATCTTGGATTTCCTAAAATAAATACTTTTTCCATTTTAAGTAGTTGAATTTATAATAGTTGAAATCATTTCCAACTCATTGTTTTGTATTGTAGGATAAAGTGGCAAGCAAAGTATTTTTTGAGCAATATTATCTGAAATTGGTGTTGCTTGTTGACTTACATAATTTAAGGAAGATAATGATGGATAAAAGTATCTTCTTGGAAAAACAGCATTCAAATTTAAAGCTTCTTGTACTTTGAGCATGGCTGCTTCATTTTCGAAAACAACTGGAAAATAGCTATTATTCCAAGTGGTGTTTTCTCTAATTTTCATTGGAAATATTTTATCAAAATTCAAGTTTTTTAAATAAAAATCAACAGCATTTTTTCTTCCTTCTAAAATTTCAGGCATGTGCGGTAAAACTGCTAATCCCATGGCTGCTTGCAGTTCACTTATTTTTCCATTAATTCCCAATCCATGAAAATCTAAAGGCCCGTTGTGACCAAAATTATGACTGAAATATATTTTTTTTCTAAGTGATTCGTCTTCACAAAAAATGGCTCCCCCTTCGCCCGTATGAAATAATTTTGTGGCGTGAAAACTACAAGTACTTACATCTCCATATTCAAAAATGCTCTTGCCATTGTATTGGATACCAAAACAATGAGCCGCATCATAAATTACTTTTAGATTGTGTTTTTTGGCAATTTGTTCAATAGCTTCAATATTGCAGGGATTACCAAAAACGTGAGTTGCCAAAATACAAGTCGTTTTATCAGTAATAGCCGCTTCAATTTTAGTTTCGTCAATTGTTAAATACTCTGGGTGAATATCTACAAAAACTGGAGTACAATTTTCCCAAACGATGGCAGCCGTTGTAGCGACATAACTAAAGGGAGTAGTTATAATTTCGCCACCATTCCCTATTAATTTTAAAGCAATTTGGATTGGAATAGTTCCATTATTCATAACAAGAATATTAGAAACAGATAGATACTCTTTTAGTTTTTCTTCTAATTCTAAAATCAATTCGCCTCTATTGGTTAACCATTTGTTTTTCCAAACTCTTTCGAGTTGTTTTTGGTATTCCTCTAATGGCGGAAAGAAAGTTTGTGTTACATTAATCATTGTTATTCGTTTATCCATGTGAATTGTGGCTTAATATAACCTGGTTCTCTTCCCATAAAAATACCTAAATCTCTTGCTCTGTCTACGACTGTAAAAATAAAAACATCATTTTCTATATGAATAGCTGTTCGTTTATCAACAACGATAAATACCGACAAGGAATAATTTCCTGATTGAAAAAAGTTTTCTGGAAAAATACATTTCAATTTATTATTTCCTTTTTTAAGAGCTACATTTTCTTTGTTTGAAAACGAAAATATAGGTTCTCCTAATTCATTATACATATGATAGGTAATATGATATCGCTCCGGCTCGTTCGTTAGCATTTCAATTTCTGTAGTCAACTCAAGGGAGTTATTTTCTAATAATAAATCTTCATAAGTACTTTCGGAACCTTTGATAGCGATTTGCTTAAAATTAAATACATCTTTGACCGCAATATCATCAAATGATTTTGTATTTGCATTTCCTTTGTTTCCGCCACCTAAATATAAACTCACACAACTATTAATTTCTCCAACATGTTCAATAATTCCTTTGTTTAGAACGATACCATTGTTGCATAATGATTTTACCGCTGCCATGTTATGACTAACGAACAAAACGGTTCTTCCTTCTCCTTTAGAAACGTCTCCCATTTTACCAATACATTTCTTTTGAAATTCAGCATCTCCTACAGCCAAAACCTCATCTACAATAAGTATTTCAGATTCTAAATGAGCTGCGACTGCAAAAGCCAAACGCACATACATTCCTGATGAATATCGTTTTACAGGTGTATCAATGTAACGTTCTACTCCCGAAAAATCAACTATTTCATCAAACTTACGAGTAATTTCATGACGGCGCATTCCTAAAATAGATCCATTGAGGTAAATATTTTCTCTTCCCGTCATTTCAGGATTAAAACCCGTTCCAACTTCTAATAAAGAAGCTATTCGACCATTAACTTTAAAACCTCCAGTTGTTGGTTTTGTTACTTTGCTTAATAATTTTAATAAGGTACTTTTCCCCGCTCCATTTCTACCAATAATACCAACTGCATCGCCTTGTTCTACCTCAAAATTAATATCTCTCAACGACCAAACATAATCACTAGTTCCTTTTGAAGTCCTGTCATTTGCATCACCGATTTTAAGATAGGGATCTTCCTTACCTCTAAACTTACTCCAAAATCGATTTAAATCGTGTGAAATTGTACCTGTCCCGATTTGACCTAATCGATATTGTTTTGATATATTTTCTGCCTTAATTGCTAAATTTTTCATTTTTTTTCTTTGAATTATATTTTCTACCAATAAAAAGTTTCACTACACTGTATCCATAAAACTTTTCTCTACTTTATTGAAAACTAAAATTCCAATAAAAACAAGAACTCCAATAATTACTGAACTTTTTACTAAACCCATAGGCTCAAAATTTCCAGAACCTAAATAAGCGTATCGATAACATTCAAATATACTGGTCAAAGGATTTGCTTCAACAAACCATTTATATTTGTCTGGTAATGAAGTCACGGTATATACTACTGGTGTAACATACATGAAAAGCTGTATACCAAAAGTAAGTAGAAAAACTAAATCACGATATTTGGTAGTTAATGATGAAAAAATCATTCCTAATCCCATGGCAAATCCAGCCATTAAGAGCATTAATATTGGGGTCATCAATATCCATAAATTGGGATGAATACTTTTCTCTATAAATGTAAAATACAGTACTACCGCAATAAACAAAGCAAATTGAACTGCAAAGCGCATTAAACCAGATACTACAATGGTTAAAGGCATAATTAATCTTGGAAAATATACTTTACCAAAAACGCCTGAATTGTCTTTGAATACAGTCGCATTTTTTGACAAACATTCTGAGAAATAATTCCAAATGGTGATTCCAGA
>CAMAWK010000006.1 GCA_945861915.1 Flavobacterium psychrophilum
TTTTATGATTTCTTTGTCAAAATGAGTGATTTGACAACCTTTTTTTTAGGTGCAAGCCCAGCTATTACTATTAATTCAAGTACACCTATGCGTTTGGCTATGGTGGATAATTTGGGTGCCCAAAAATCAACAATATGCAACCCTTCATCGGCTTCGGATATTGCAGGTGTTGATTCTACTTGTGGTTCTTTGGAAAGTTGTTTTACAGAAATTATTAATAATTATACACCTTGTGCACCAGGACAAGTTTGTGGTGATCGTTCGCTTTGTCCATCCATAAATGGACCCATTGCAGCGGCTGCAACTACTATTAGCGTTACTACTACCGAAGCTATTGGTACTGTCATAAAAGTATATAATGGAGTAACATTAATAGGGACATCAGCGGCAACCACGACCAGTCCACAAACATTGAGCGTGACAGTAACACCTGCTGTGTCTAGTGGAAATATAATATATGCTACCGCACAAGCCCCTGGCGAAGGAGTTTCAATTGATAATTGTGGTCCTGTAACTGTTGCTGCACCATGTACAACAAGTGCTTTAACAATTACAGATTCTAGTAGTAAAGGTGTTTGTGGGGGAAGTATAACATCAGGAGCTACAATACGAGTATATCAGAATGGTGTTTTAATTCTGTCAGCATCTTCAACTTCGGGGGCATTGCAAATCACAAGTCCAACATGGAGATATAAGCCTAATTTGAGTTTTTCAAATTGTACTAGCGGTGGTGGTTTAATGCCAACGGGCTATTATGAATTTTCACAAGTTATCAGTGGATGTGAAGGACCTAAAGTGGCTTATGATAATGGAACAGGTTGTGTTGGCGCTGCAACGACTCCAGTTGTTATTAGTCCGATTTATGCTGGTACAACTACAATTTCAGGAACTTCTGGAGCTTCTGCTTCTATACAGTTATATATAGGAGGTGTTTTAAATAGCACCTTTACTGCCAATGTAAGTGGTGCTTGGACATCTGCATCAGTAACGGTTACTGCAGGTCAATCTGTTTATGTAATTGCTACTCAAACAGGTACTTGTACCGGTTCAACAAGTAGTTCGATTACTGTAATAACGAAACCAACACCCACTATTTCGGGTTCTTATTGTGGTTCGGTAGCATCTGTGTCTGGTAGTGTTGCAGCAACAACAGGAACGATTCAATTATACAAAACTCCCGGTAATGTTGCAGTAGGCTCCCCCGTTGCTATTTTATCAAATGGAAGTTGGACAGTAACTGGATTAAGTCTAGTGTCAGCAGATCAAATTTATGCAATAATCACTTTTCCTGGTGGAATTACCTCTACTTCAGCAACAACAACAATTGGAAATCAAACAACCAGTGCAGTAGCAATTTCTACTCCTACAATTACAGAAGGCGATACCTCTATTTCTGGAACAGGGATAAGCGGAGACCTTATTACTCTTTATGTTGGTGGTGATGCAACAACCTATACAGCAACTGTAAATGGTTCAAATAATTGGGTAATTAACTCTATTGATGCCTCTACATTCTATGCAAGTGCTTTGGTTTCCGTCACTGCAACCACATCGGGACTTTGCGAAGGAGTTCCATCAGCTTCAAAGACAGTACAATGCTTAATTCCAACTCCTCAAACCTATACTGGAGGCAGCAAAAGTTATTGTTTTGGTCAGGCTGGGACTATAACCTTAAATTCCTCAGAATTAGGAATAATTTATCAATTAGTAAATAGTTCTGGTGTCAGTGTAGGTCCAGCGGCAGTGGGGACAGGAAATCCAATAAATTTATTTACAAACGCATTGAGTGCTAATTTAACAAATGTGTTTGTAAAAGCATTTAAATTGTTAAGTCCAAGTTGTTCAATTACATCCACTGTACCAATTAACTTTGATACTCAATTACCTTCTCCTGCTATTACCTTAACTAGCACAAATGTTTCGGTTTTACAGGGAGTAACGACAGCTGCTTTTGCATATACTAGTCCTTTAAATACACCAACAAATTATAGTATTGCTTTTTCAATAGCAGCCATTAATCAAGGGTTTGTTAATGTAAGCAGCACTTCGTTACCATCAAGTCCAATTAATGTCATAGTACCTGCTGCAGCTCCAGTTGGCAACTATTCAGCATTCTTAACTATAACAGGTGGAACTTCTTGTTCAAGTATTTATCCAATTTCGATAACCGTTTTTTCACCTACTAGTCCTCCAATAATAAGTTCTCAACCCGCAAGTGCAACTAGATGTACAGGAACTGGTGCTTCGTTTAGTATTACAGCAGTTGGTGCTCCTACTATTACTTATGCATGGCAGTTTAGTACAAATGGGTCAACTTGGAATCCAATATCTAATGGAGGTGTTTACTCAAATGCTACAACAGCAACATTAGGCATTTCAAATGTAGCTGGATTAAATGGATATTTATTTAGAGGTGTTGCCACCAATACAAACGGAAGTACAAATTCAGTAGGAGCAACATTAACTGTAATTGCTTTACCAAATGCAGGAACTGATGGAACAGCATTTGCTATCTGTGCAGGAAGTACAGTAACATTGGCTCAATTAAATACGGCCATTACAGGAGAAGATACAGGTGGAACTTGGACTCCAACATTAGCAGGAGCAGGAACTTATACCTATACCGTAACAGTGACATCTCCATGTACAGGAACTGATACATCAACAGTAACGGTGACAGAGCAAGCGCAACCCAACGCAGGAACAGATGGAACCCTAACTGTTTGTCAAGGGACAACCCCAACTAATGCAGAATTATTTGCAGCATTAACAGGAGCCGATGCAGGCGGATCATGGAGTAATTCAGGATTAGTTTATACGTATACAGTAGCAGCAACCTCTCCATGTACAGGCAATGATACATCAACAGTAACGGTGACAGAGCAAGCGCAACCCAACGCAGGAACATTATCAGGAACACAAAACATCAATGTTAGCGGAACTACCACATTTACTTCAAATGGTGATTTAGGTGGAACATGGACAAGCGATGATACATCAAAAGCTACAGTAAACCCTTCAATTGGAGTAATAACTGGTATAGCCTCTGGTACAGCTACGATAAGATATACGGTAATTGCAACCGCACCATGTAGTACTGATGCATTTGCAACAAGAACCGTAACTGTCAATTCAGGTAATACTGCACCAGTTGCGGTGAACGACATTCTTAGCGTAGCCGAAGAAGGAACAGTAACATTGACACCATTGAGTTTAGATAGCGATGTTGATGGCGATACCTTAACAATTACATCAATTGGAGGTACTACATTAACACCAGGTGTTGCACAAGTAATTCCAGTGACCAACGGAACAGTGAATATCAGTGTGGGTGGAGTAATTACATTTACCCCAGCTTTGAATTTCAACTCAACAACAGCTATTAGTATTCCATATGTAATAAGTGATGGAACGACAACGGCTACTGCGAATCAATTAATCACAGTAACCCCAGTAAACGATGCACCAGTTGCGGTGAACGACATTCTTAGCTTAGCCGAAGAAGGAACAGTAACATTGACACCATTGAGTTTAGATAGCGATGTTGATGGCGATACCTTAACAATTACATCAATTGGAGGTACTACATTAACACCAGGTGTTGCACAAGTAATTCCAGTAACCAACGGAACAGTGAATATCAGTGCGGGTGGTCTAATTACTTTTACTCCTAATTTGAATTACAATGGTTCGGTAGATATACCGTACAGTATCAGTGATGGAAATGGCGGAATAAATACAGCCGAAATTAAAATTAATGTAACCCCAGTGAACGATGCACCAGTTGCTAAAGATGACATTGTATTTATAGATGAAGACGATACAAAAGTATTGTTTCCATTAAATTCAGATTCAGATGTTGATGGCGATACCTTAACAATTACATCAATAGGAGGTACTACATTAACACCAGGTGTTGCGCAAACAATTCCAGTAACCAATGGAACAGTGAATATCAGTGCGGGTGGTGTAATTACATTTACCCCAGCTTTGAATTTCAACTCAACAACAGCTATTAGTATTCCTTATGAAATAAGTGATAGAACAACTACTGCTACCGCAAATCAATTAATCACAGTAACCCCAGTAAACGATGCGCCAGAAGCAAATGATGATTTTGGTATTACTTTAAGCGAAACTCCGATAACAATTGCAGTTATCAATAATCCAGTAGTTAGTGGCCAAGATACCGATCTTGAAGGAAATAACACGATAGATTTAAATTCGATTGATCTTGATCCAAATGATCCAGATAAAGATAAAACTATAGTTGTTCAAGGAGTGGGAACTTACACAGCAAATACAGATGGTACGATTACATTTGATCCTTTCTCATCAATTTCAGGTTTTATTTCTACAATTAGTTATACTATTTCAGATAATTTAGGTGCTGTTTCTAATGTAGCAACTGTTACTATTGACGTGAGTGCATGTGTTGACAATCCAATACTAGATTGTGATGGAGATGGTTTAACAAATGCTCAAGAATTTAGCAATGGAACCGATCCGTTAAATCCTGATTCTGATGGAGACGGAGTACTAGATGGAAAAGAAGTTTCTGACGGTACTTTACCATTAGATCAATGTAGTTTCTTGTTAGCAAGTGCATCGGAAGTGCCAAGTTCAACTTGGAACACAACAGATTGCGATGGAGATGGTGTAATAAATAGTAAAGAATTAACAGACGATACAGATCCTTTAGAACCGTGTAGTTTTGTATTGGCAAGTGCAACATTAGCCCAAAGCACACTATGGAAAAATGCTGATTGCGATGGTGATGGTGTAATTAATGTAACAGAACAAATAGATAATACAGGTATATTAAAACCATGTGAATCAGTTGAATCACATGTAACTGTTCAACAATCATCTATATTCTTGAATGGGGATTGCGATGAGGATCTTTTAACAAATGGTCAGGAAATTGGTCCAGACCCAACGAACCCATTAAACAGTAATGGTCAAAATGGTTCTTTGTTTCCTAATGGCTCTCCAAATCTACCAGATTATTTAGAAGCCAACAACCATGATTTGTCTAATGTTGAAGATGATGTTGAAATCTTTAACGGAGTATCGCCAGATAGTACAGATCCATACAACTCTGTATTTACTATTAGAAATATAGAATTGTATCCAAATAATACAGTTGAAGTATATAACAGATGGGGAGTTTTAGTTTATGAAACAAAAGGATATGGACAAGACGGTAAGTATTTTACGGGTGAATCAGAAGGAATAACGACCATCTCAAAAGCGGAACAATTGCCTGAAGGAACTTACTACTATGTTCTTAGATATACTAAGCCTAGTGGAGAAACCAAAGAGAGAAATGGTTACTTATATATTAATCGATAAATCTAATTAATGGGTGTTTTAGGAAACGCTATTTATAAAATAAACGTATGAAAACAAAATTCACAGTATTGGTTTTAACGCTTTTATCTTGGTTGGGTCAAGCCCAACAGGATGCTCAGTATACACAATATATGTATAACACGATTTCTGTCAATCCAGCTTATGCAGGTTCAAGAGAAGTAATGAGTATTTTTGGGTTACACAGAACTCAATGGGTCGGACTAGATGGAGCGCCTGTTACAAATGCCGTTTCTATTAATACTCCCATAAACAACAGCAATGTAGGTTTGGGGGTTTCGATAGTAAATGATGAAATTGGACCATCTGATGAAAATAATATTTCAGTAGATATCTCCTATTTTATTCCAACTTCTCAAAGATATAGATTGTCATTTGGGATAAAAGCAACAGCAAATTTGCTAAATGTTGATTTCACAAAATTGGATATTTATAATCCATCAGACGAAAGATTTTCTAATAACATTGATAATAAATTATCTCCAAATATTGGTGCTGGAATTTATTTTCATTCTGACAATACCTATTTTGGATTGTCGGTACCTTATTTTATGGAGACAAAACATTTTGATAAAAAAGCAAGTGATGAGGCATCAACTTTTATCGCAAAAGAGCGTTTGCATTATTATTTCATTGCAGGTCATGTGTTTGATTTGAGTGGTAATGTTCAGTTTAAACCTTCAGTGTTGACCAAAGTGGTTAATGGTTCTCCTTTACAATTAGACCTATCAGGAAATTTTTTATTTAATGAAAAATTTACTGCTGGTTTGGCTTATAGATGGGACGCGGCGGTAAGCGCATTGACGGGTTTTCAAATCAATGATTCATGGTTAATTGGTTATGCTTATGATTTTGATACTACAAAACTAGCCAAATTCAATTCAGGCTCACATGAGATTTTTTTACGCTATGAATTGTTCAAGAAAAATAATAGACTAATATCTCCAAGATTCTTCTAATACTATCATTATGAAAATTAAAAATAATATTTTTTGCCTATTAATTGTTCTAGTTTCTCTTTCAGGATTCTCACAAAAGGCTAAAGTGGCTAATGCCAACAAAAAATACGAACGCTTTTCCTATATAGATGCAATTGCTACCTATGAAAGAGTAGCTGAAAAAGGATATAAAGACGAAAAGATGTTCCAAAAATTAGGAAATGCATACTATTTTAATGCTGAATTAGAAAAAGCAGCAAAATGGTATGAAGAACTCTTTGCTATGAATCAAGACCAAGAGCCAGAATATTATTATAGATATTCTCAAGCCTTAAAGTCTATAGGTCAATACAAACAAGCTGATGCAATGCTCGAGCAATTTAATAAAAAATCAGGAAATGATTCAAGAGCTAAATTATTCGAAAGCAATAAAAATTATCTAGAAGTGATTAAATCCAATTCAGGTCGTTTTAATATTGATGATGCGGGGATTAATTCAGAATATTCGGATTTCGGAAGCACACTGTTTTACAATAAACTAATATTTGCTTCTTCTAGATTTGTTGGGGTTTCCAAACGAGTTTTTGAATGGACAAATCAAGCCTTTACCAATTTGTATTCAGCTGAATTTTCATCAAAAGGAAATCTTGAAGAGCCAAAACGTTTTGACAAAAAAATAAATTCAAAATTCCACGAGTCGACACCCGTTTTTACCAAAGATGGTAAAACGATGTATTTTACTAGAAATAATTTTATAAACGGAAAAGAAGCAAGAGACGATAATAAAATAACACTTTTAAAAGTATACAAAGCAACATTAGAAGATGGTGAATGGGAAAATATAACAGAATTGCCATTCAATAGCAATCAGTATAGTGTAGCACATCCGATGCTAAGTCCAGATGATAAAACTTTGTATTTTGCTTCTAATATGCCAGGAACTCTAGGGCAATCTGACTTGTTTAAAGTGACGGTAAATGACGATGGATCGTTTACAACACCTGTGAATTTGGGCGCTGAAATTAATACTGAAGGAAGAGAGACTTTCCCATTTATAAGTGATGAAAACGAATTGTATTTTGCCAGCGACGGTCGTCCAGGTTTGGGTGGATTGGATGTTTTTGCATTAAGAATAAATAAAGACAACACTTTTAGCGAAGTCTTGAATGTTGGAGCTCCAGTAAATGGACCTCAAGATGATTTTGCTTTTTTGATTGACAGTAAAAGTAGAAATGGTTTTTTTAGTTCCAACAGAGACGGTGGTAAAGGGTATGATGATATTTATAAATTTACCGAAACTCGTAGTTTAATTTGCGAGCAAGTTTTAGCAGGTACAATCACCGATAAAGAAACGAATTCGATACTTCCAAACACCAAAGTAAGTTTGTTTGATGGAAAATTCACTTATTTAAAAGAAAGCATAACTGACGAAAAAGGGAAGTATAGTTTTGAAGTAGAATGTGGAAAAACATATTATGTTAGAGGAGAAAAAATGGACTATGAAACCAAAGAAAACAATGTTACGATTGCCAAAATGAATGGCGAAACCAACTTGTCTTTAGCACTTGAAAAACGAATCAAACCAGTAGATTTAGGAACCGATTTGGCAAAAAGCATAGACATAAAAATGATTTATTTTGATTTAGATAAGTCATTTATTAGAAAAGATGCTGCTTTTGAATTGGAAAAAATACTAGATATTATGAAACAATTTCCAGCGATGAAAGTAGATATTCGATCTCATACGGATAGTCGACAAACTTCAGAATACAATAATGCATTGTCAAATAGAAGAGCAAAAGCGACTAAAGATTGGTTAGTGAAAAACGGTATTGAAATAAGTAGATTGACTGCTAAAGGATATGGCGAAACACAATTGAAAAATAGCTGCTCCGATGGAATTGAATGTACAGAGGAAGAACATCAAGCTAACAGACGTAGTGAGTTTATTGTGATTTCGATGTAATATAAATTAAAATTTTTTACATAAAGTCTCTCCGATTCTGGAGAGACTTTTTTGTTTGGTTTACATCTTAAAAAGGACAAAAACTTAATTGTTCAAAAAATATTTTTTTAATTATTCTATTTGAGACTATTTTTTTTATAAATTTATAATCCACAAAAAAATATTTACCATGACAGTTAATCAAATTTTAAGCAAAAAAGGAAAAGAAGTGTTTTCAGTACTGCCAACAATTACAGTATATGAAGCATTAGGAGTAATGAGCGAAAAAAATATTGGGGCTATTTTAATAATAGAAGATACTATTTTAAAAGGAATTTTATCCGAAAGAGATTATGCCCGAAAAATTGCTTTGAAAGCAAAATCATCCAAAAAGACATTGGTGCACGAAATCATGGAAGAAAATGTGATTACAGTAAAACCCTCAGATAATTTAGATTATTGTATGGAACTAATGAATACCAAACGAGTAAGACATTTACCAGTTTCTGAAAACAATATCATTATCGGAATTATATCAATTAGTGATGTGGTTAAGGCGATAATAGAAATGCAAAAAGACACTATAAAACATCTAGATTCTTATATTTCTCAATAAAAATACCTTTTTAGATTGTTTGTAAGGGCTATACATTTGTGTAGCCTTTCTTATTTAATATTAATTTCCATCGTTATGGAATCTTATTTTTTCACCATAAAACATTTGAATAAATTGTAAAAACTAAACGGACTAATCAGACAAATAAATAAGATAACTTAATTCAGATTTTGTTAATTTCTATTTAAGTTTTGTTATATTTGGAGGCTTAAAAACTATTGATGATTTCGCATTTACAAGGAAAATTAGTTGAAAAATCGCCTACCCATGTTGTTATAGAATGCAACGGTGTAGGCTATGATGTAAATATTTCTTTGCATACCTATTCTTTGCTTCCCAATAATGATTTTTTGAAATTGTATATCTATCTTCAAATTAAGGAAGATGCTCATACTTTGTTTGGTTTTGTAGAAAAATCAGAACGTGAAATTTTCAAATATTTACTTTCAGTATCGGGTATTGGTTCGAGTATAGCACGAACCATGCTTTCATCTCTAGATCCAAAACAAATTACAAATGCTATCGCTTCTGGAGATGTAATTACTATTCAGTCAATCAAGGGGATAGGAAGTAAGACTGCGCAAAGAGTGATACTGGATTTGAAAGAAAAAATGTTAAAATTATATGACATTGACGAAGTTTCGTTAGTGCAAAACAATACAACTAGAGATGAAGCGTTATCTGCTCTAGAGGTTTTAGGTTTTGTTCGAAAAACCTCAGAAAAGGTAGTCGAAAAAATTATTAAAGAAGAGCCTGAAAGTTCTCTAGAATCTATTATTAAAAAAGCTTTAAAAATTTTATAAAAATTGAAAACACATTACTCATTAAAATCTTTATTTGGTTTCAATAATTATCAATTTTTGATAATTTTATTTTTTGGATTTGTTGCCCAAGCGCAAGTAGAGGAAGTAGAGCAAGATACTACCAAAACAGGATTTTCTGTAGGGAAAATTAAAATTGAAGATCCAAAAGACATCCTTTCAAAATACACTTATGATCCAGTTTCGGATCGATATATTTATACTAAAACCGTCGATGATTTCCCAGTTAATTATCCCACTATTTTAACTCCCAAAGAATATGAGGCTCTAGTTTTAAAACAATCAATGCGTAATTATTTCAAAAATAAATTAGACGCAATTGAAGGGAAAAAAGAAGGTAGTGAAGAGGCTAAAAAAGATTTATTACCAAGATATTATATAAAATCGGGTCTTTTTGAATCTATTTTCGGAAGTAATACGATTGATGTGAAACCAACAGGTTCGGTCGAAATGGATTTTGGTGCCATTTACACTAAGCAAGATAATCCATCATTTTCGCCAAGAAACCGATCGACTTTTACTTTTGATTTTAAACAAAGAATTAGTATGAGTTTAATCGGGAAAGTAGGAACTAAATTGAATGTAAATGCAAATTATGATACTCAATCTACTTTTGCTTTCCAAAATTTAATCAAGTTAGAATATGATCCGAATTTTAGTGGGAGTGAAGATTCTATTATTAAGAAAATAGAAATTGGAAATGTAAGTATGCCACTCAATAGTTCATTAATCAGAGGAGCGCAAAGTTTATTTGGAGTAAAAGCCCAAGCTCAATTTGGAAAAACTACCATAACGGGAGTTTTTTCTGAACAGAAATCACAAACCAAGAGTGTAATTGCTCAAGGAGGTGGGACTATTCAAGATTTTGAAGTGTTTGCATTGGATTATGACAATGACAGACACTTTTTCCTTTCACAATATTTTAGAAACAAATACGATTCTGCTCTAAAAAAATATCCTTTTATAGACAGCAGAGTCCAAATTTCTCGTTTAGAGGTTTGGGTTACCAATCGCCAAAACAGAGTAGTTCCAACCAGTAATAATTTAAGAAATATTATTGCCATTCAGGATTTAGGTGAAGGGCAGGTAACAGGAGTTAATGATAATGAAGTAGTTGTGTTAAATCCTTTGCCTCAATTACCAGATCCTCCATTTTTTACTCCAAATGTTGCTGTTAATCCTCCTGCGGATAACAAAAACAATAAGTATAACCCTGAGTTAATTGATAATGGTGGATTTTTAAATAGTAAAATTAGAGAAATTGCTACCGCGGGTGATGGATTTACTAGTGAGATTAAAAATAATATTAGTGAAGGTCAAGATTATTCTAAACTTGAAAACGCCAGAAAATTAAATTCAAATGAATATACCTTTAACCCTCAATTAGGGTATATTTCGTTGCAACAACGACTAGCAAATGACGAAGTGTTGGCTGTGGCCTATCAATATTCTATTGGAGACGATGTGTATCAAGTGGGGGAATTTGGCAATGACGGAGTAGATGCTACATCTGTTGTTGGGGGAAATAACAATACAAATCAGTCTATTATTTCTCAAAGTTTGATTTTAAAAATGCTGAAAAGTAATTTGACCAATGTAAGTAATCCTATTTGGAATTTGATGATGAAGAACATTTATCAAATTCCTGGAGGTTATCAAATCAAACAAGAAGATTTTAGATTCAACATACTTTATACGGATCCATCTCCTATAAATTATATTGATCCTGTTGCCGGGACTACATTTCCTTCAAATCCTCAACCAGAAAATAAATTGGATCAAACTCCTTTACTTGAAGTATTTAATTTAGATAAATTAAATTACAATAACGATCCACAAGTAGGTGGGGATGGTTTTTTTGATTTTATGCAAGGGTTAACCATAGATGCTCAAAACGGGAGAATCATTTTTACTACTAAAGAGCCTTTTGGTGAATTATTGTTTTCTAAACTTTCTGAAGGTTCAGAAGATTATAAAGATGTTAATAGCTACAATATTAATCAAAAGAAATATGTGTTTCAAAACATGTATCGAATTACTCAATCAGCAGCTTTACAAGATAGTGACAAAAATAAATTTTTATTAAGAGGTAAATACAAGTCAACAGGCGGGGATGGTATTCCTATTGGTGGTTTCAATGTGCCTCAAGGTTCTGTTGTAGTTACTGCAGGAGGAAGAACTTTGGTTGAAGGAGTTGATTATAGTGTTAATTATCAATTAGGGAGAGTATATATTATTGATGCATCGCTTCAGGCATCGAATACACCAATTAATGTTTCGTTAGAAAACAATTCTGTTTTCGGACAACAAACCCGACGATTTATTGGATTTAATGTAGAAACAAAAATATCAGATAAATTTTTGGTTGGCGGTACTTTCTTGAAAATGACTGAAAGACCACTAACACAAAAAGCCAGTTTTGGACAAGAATCTGTAAACAATACCATTTTTGGATTCAATACTAATTTTTCTACCGAATTGCCTTTTTTAACTCGATTAGTAAATAAGTTACCAAATATTGACACCGATGTTCCATCCAATCTTTCGGTTAGAGGAGAAGTTGCGTTTTTGAAACCCGACACGCCAAAAGCAGCAGATTTTGAGGGGGAATCAACTATTTATGTAGATGATTTTGAAGGTTCACAGTCTACTATTGATATGCGTTCTGTTTTTGCATGGAGTCTTGCCTCAACGCCAAAAAGTGATGCTCAGAGCGTTTATAATTTTAATGAAAACTCGGATGCTTTAGACTATGGTTTTAAGAGAGCTAAAATGGCATGGTATACAATTGATCCCGTTTTTTATACTCAAAAACCACCAGGTGTGACAAATGAAGATTTGTCTCTGAATTCAACCAGAAGAATTTTTAGTGAGGAGTTATATCCGTTAACTGATATTGCACAAGGACAAACTCAGGTTATTAACACTTTAGATTTGACCTATTTCCCAAAAGAACGTGGGCCTTACAACAATAACACCAATTTTGCTACAGAGCCAGAGAAAAATTTTGGAGCAATTATGCGTTCGATTAGTTCTACCAATTTTGAACAAGGAAATGTAGAATACATCCAATTTTGGGTTATGGATCCTTATGTAGGAAAAGGAGAAACATCGGGAAATAATACAGGAAAAGTTTACTTCAATTTAGGAGAAATGTCGGAAGACGTCTTAAAGGACGGAAGAAAACAGTATGAAAACGGATTAGGGCCTGATCAAAATTTAGTAATTCCACAACCTATTTGGGGTGATGTCCCGGCTTCACAATCGTTGATTTATGCATTTGATGCAAATGCTAATAATAGGAACAATCAAGACGTTGGTTTGGATGGATTAACCAATGATAAAGAAGCAGGTATTTATAACAATTTTGCTGGAGAAACGGATCCGGCTGGAGATGATTATACCTACTATTTGAATACATCAGGTAGTATTTTGGATAGATATAAAAATTACAACGGTCTCGATGGGAACTCGGCTGTTGATATTAATGACGCCAATAGAGGATCCTCAACAGTTCCAGATGTGGAAGATATTAATCGTGACAATACTATGAACACGATTAATGCGTATTATGAGTATAGTATTGATATGAAACCTGATATGAGTGTTGGTCAAAATTATATCACAGATATTAGAGAAACAACACAAACTTTACCTGACGGAACCACTACAGATGCGAGATGGATTCAATTTAAAATTCCTGTATCCCAACCAGAAAACACAATCGGAAACATCTCTGATTTTAGATCCATTCGTTTTATGAGAATGTTCATGACTGGCTTTAGCGATGAAATTACGATGCGTTTTGGAGCATTAGACCTTGTAAGAGGAGAATGGAGACGATATACTAATACGCTGGATATAAATGACACAAATGTCGATAATGACGGAACAGAATTAGATGTACTTGCAGTAAACGTTCAAGAAAACGATGAAAGATGTCCTGTAAATTATGTGGTGCCTCCAGGGGTGCAACGCGAACAATTATTGAATAATAATACAGTAATTAACCAAAATGAGCAATCACTTTCATTGAGAGTTACAGGAGATGGATTAGAGCGAGATGATTCAAGAGCGGTTTTTAAAAATGTAAGTGTGGATATGCGTCAGTTCAAAAAACTAAAAATGTTTTTACACGCTGAGGCAGTTGGAGCAAATGATCCTTTACTAGACAATCAAATGGTCGGTTTTATCCGTTTTGGGAATGATTTTACTGATAATTTCTATCAAATAGAAAAACAACTCAAAGTAACCGCAACCGTAGACAATTCAAATCCAGATCCAAATGCCCCGCCAGTTTCAGTTTCAGGATGTGAAATTAGGGCAGAAAATGTTTGGCCAGATGAAAATGAAATTGACTTGAAATTGTCTTTATTAACTGAAATGAAAATAAAGGTGCCAAAAGCTGATTTAGCTTTGGAGGGAATTTATTATCCTGATGAGCACCCATTACAGTTTCCAAATGGAGATGGAGATAGTACATTGAAAATTGGAATGAGAGGAAATCCTAATTTTGGTTTAGTACGAACCTTAATGATGGGGGTTAAAAATACTACTCAGAGAGTTATAAAAGGAGAAGTTTGGTTTAACGAACTTCGATTAGCCGAAATTGACAACCAAGGTGGGATGGCTGCTTTGTTGAATATTGATGCTAACCTTGCTGATTTTGCTACAATTTCGGCTACAGGTAAAATGTCGACAATCGGTTTTGGTGCCTTAGAGCAAGGAATAAATGAAAGAAGCCGAGAAGATATTCAGCAATATAATATTGTAACTAATATTAACTTAGGTAAATTATTACCAACCAAATGGGGAATCAATTTGCCTTTTAATTATGCGATTGGAGAAGAGACAATTACACCACAATACGATCCTTTTAATCAAGATATTAAACTTCGAGAATTGCTAGATAATACTGATGACAAGGATGAAAGAGATAATATTGAAGACCGAGCTGTAAATTATACCAAAAGAAAAAGCATCAATTTTATTGGGGTTAGAAAACAAAAAGCGGCCGAAAAACCTACACATATATATGATCCAGAAAATTTTACATTTTCGCAATCGTACAATGAAGTAGAACGCCATGATTATGAAATTGAAGATTATAAAGACCAACAATCCACCACTTCGGTTGATTATACCTATACTTTTAAATCAAAACCAATTGAGCCACTTAAAGGTGTTTCTTTTTTAAAGAAAAGTTCTTATTTGAAATTACTAAGCGATTTTAATTTTAATTATTTGCCTTCTAGTATTTCGTTCAACAGTGCTATCAATAGACAATACAACCGTCAACAGTTTAGACAAGTTGATGTAGTTGGAATTCCTTTAGAGGCTTTGTATCGAAGAAATTTCTTGTTCAATTATCAATATGGATTTAATTATAATTTGACTAAATCATTGAAATTGAATTATACCGCATCCTCAAACAATGTGGTAAAAAACTATTTAAACGAAAATGATGAGCCAATTGATAGTTTTACAATTTGGGATAGTTATTGGGACAGTGGTGACCCAAACCGCCATGTGCAGCAATTGGTAGTCAATTATGATCTACCTTTTGATAAAATTCCGTTTTTGAGTTTTGTAAAAGCAAATTATTCGTATACAGCTGACTTCAGTTGGCAACGAACTTCTAATGCCTTGTCTGAAATTGTAATTGAAGGGAAAACATATAATTTAGGGAATACGATTCAAAACTCCAATTCTCAGAATTTGACGGCTACATTTAACATGGATACTTTTTATAGTTACTTAGGTTTAACTAAAAAGAAAAAAGCGGCTCCTAAAGCAAAAGCAGCCGCGCCAAAACCGGGAGAAAAAGTCGTAAATACCAATGTGCAAAAACAAAAAAGTACTAATCCTTTTGTGGATGGATTAGTAGGAGTTTTGACCAGTGTAAAAAATATTCAAATCAATTATACTCAAAACGAAGGAACAGTATTACCTGGTTTTACCCAAGGCGTTGGTTTTTTCGGTTCGTCTAAACCAAGCTTAGGTTTTATTTTCGGAAGTCAAGATGATATTCGCTATGAAGCCGCTAAAAACGGTTGGCTAACAACCTATCAAGAGTTCAATCAAAATTTCACTCAGCTGACAAACAAAGTATTTAAGGCTACCGCCAATGTCGATTTATTTCCTGATTTTAAAATTGATTTAACTTTAGATCGAGCATATTCTGATAATTCTTCAGAGCAATATAAAGTGGATAATATTTCGGGATTATACACTCCACAATCACCATTTACTACAGGTAATTTTTCGATATCAACATTATTAATTAATACATCATTTTCTTCTAGTGACGAAAATGCTTCAGAAGCTTTTGATGATTTTAGAGAAAACAGATTAACTATTGCTAATAGATTGGCAGAAGAACGATTTGGCACGGGTTTTTCTAGATATAATATTGGTTCACTTCCAACAGAAGACACAAACGCTCCAATTAATAATCTTGCTAATCCAAATAACCCTGAAAGAAAAAATACAATTCTAAATGATGGCTATCCAGTTGGATTCGGGAAAAATAATCAAGCTGTTTTATTACCTGCCTTTATGGCGGCTTATTCAGGTAAGGATGCCTCGAGTGTTTCAACTGGAATTTTTAGAAGTTTTCCAATCCCAAACTGGACAGTTAAATATAGCGGATTAATGCGTTATAAGTTTTTTAAAGATATTTTCAAACGCTTCTCTTTACAGCATAGCTACAAAGCATCCTATACTGTTAATCAATTTAGGTCTAATTTTGAGTATGATAAAGCTCCAAATGGAGTTGATTTATCTGGTAACTATTTCAACAAAACCATTATGTCAAACATCAATTTGGTAGAACAGTTTAGTCCATTAATTAGATTGGATTTTGAATTAAAAAGTTCTTTAAAAATCCTTACCGAAATTAAGAAAGACAGAGCTTTGTCGATGAGTTTTGATAATAATTTATTAACCGAAGTAAAAGGAATCGAATATGTTGTTGGATTGGGGTATCGATTTAAAGATGTGATTTTCTCTTCAAGATTAGCTGATAATCCATCTGGAATTATTAAAAGTGACATTAACATAAAAGCTGATTTCTCTTATCGAAATAATCAAACTATTGTGCGTTATTTAGATTATGACAACAATCAGTTAGCAGCAGGACAAAATTTATGGTCATTAAGAATGACTGCCGATTATTCGTTTAGCAAAAACCTAACGGCGATTTTCTATTACGATCATTCGTTTTCAAAAGCGGTTATTTCAACTACTTTTCCTCTAACAAATATTCGTTCAGGATTTACGATACGCTATAATTTTGGAAATTAATTAAAGTTTTAG
Organism: Flavobacterium psychrophilum; assembly: GCA_945861915.1. Taxonomy (GTDB): domain Bacteria; phylum Bacteroidota; class Bacteroidia; order Flavobacteriales; family Flavobacteriaceae; genus Flavobacterium; species Flavobacterium psychrophilum_E. The sequence continues at coordinate 17,011 of CAMAWK010000006.1, forward strand.
CACAATCTGTTTAATAATAAAATTAGAAATAATACTTTTGAAAAAAAAATCTGCTCCCGAAGATTCGGGACTACAATCTAAAATAATATGAGCATACCAACTAATTTAAAGTACACAAAAGATCACGAATGGGTTAGCATTGAAGGCAATGTTGCAACTGTAGGAATTACTCATTTTGCTCAAAAAGAATTGGGAGATATTGTTTATGTTGAAGTAGAAACTTTGGATCAAACTTTAGAAAAAGATGAAGTATTTGGTACCGTAGAGGCCGTGAAAACAGTTTCTGATTTGTTTTTGCCTTTGTCTGGCGAAATTATTGCCTTTAACGAAGATTTAGAAAGCACTCCAGAAAGCGTCAATGCCGATCCTTATGGAGATGGGTGGATGATAAAAGTAAAAATATCAGATCCTTCTGAAATAGATTCTTTACTTTCGAGCGAATCTTACAAAGAATTAATCGGTGCTTAAAAAATTGTATTTGTGGGCGGCTGTTTTCTGGTCTGCAATTATTGCTTTTTTATGTTTGGTACAATTACAAAATACGCCATTTAAGAGTGTTTCAAATCTAGACAAACTCGTACATATTTTTTTTCATTTTGTATTTACCATTCTTTGGTTTTTGTATTTTCATTTACAATTTCATAAGCAGAAATATTCAAAATCCCTTTTAATTTCTGTTCTGTTTTCATTTTTATTCGGAATAGCAATCGAGATTCTTCAAGAAAATTTTACTGCGTCTCGGCATTCCGATTTTTATGATGTTTTTGCAAATTCATTTGGAGCTATGCTGGCTTTTGGTTTGTTGTTTTGTTGGAATACTTTTTCTTTGAAGCAAATGAAAAAATAATTATATCTTGCAAACAAAAAGGATTAGTTTCTATCGAAACGAAAACTTTTCGAATTCTTTGTGAACTATAAATTGATAAAAACATTATGAAAAAAATTGCACTCAGTCTGTTTTTGTTTTTTTTCACCTGCTTTATTTTTGCTCAAGAGACTACTGTTACCAGTGCTTCATTTTCATCTGAGCGATTTCCTATTTTTTCTAATTGTAACAATCTGCCGTCCACAGAACTTGAAAGTTGTTTTTACAATCAGGTACAACGATTTGTTTTTGAAAATTTTGAAGTTCCCGAAAATTTAAAACAAACCAACTATAAAGGCGAAATAAAAGTCCTTTTTGAAGTGGATGTGAATGGGGTTTTTAAAGTAATTTATGTCAGTTCCGAAGAAGAATCCTTGATACAAGAAGTTAAAAACACATTTAGTAAATTTCCAACTATACAACCTTCTACTTATAACGGAAATTCAATTTACTCAAGATACAATACCATTATTTCGATTCCGCTAAAAGATCCTCAAGAGATAAAATCGGATGCAGTTGCAACTGCTTTTGTTCATCCAACAAAGAAACCATCACTTACTGAGTTGGATGCTATTGTTTACAAGGAATTTAATAATCCTCAGTTTACAAGTCATTTAAACGTGCCATTTTCGCATAGTTATTACGCACAATTCGACGATGCTTTGAATCAAGTAGGCAGCAACAATCACACAGGTTCAAAACCGTATACTTATGCTGAAGTCTCAAAATATTATGATCTTATAACTGAAAACGAAAAACTACAGAAAAAAACTTCGGGTTGGTTTACCAAAAAGTTGTGGAATGAAAGTTTAGTCGAAATTCAGGGCGATAATTATTGGTTTACGCTCAATCCAATTTTGGATATGCAAGGTGGAAAAGCAACTGGCAATAAAGAACTAAATACTTTTATAAACACACGTGGAATCAATTTTAAGGGTGGTTTAGGGTCGAATATTAATTTTACAACCACCATTTTTGAAAGTCAGGGACGATTTGCCGATTACTTTAATCGTTATGCAGAATCCATCAAACCAGACGGAGGGAATCCTGCTATTATTCCGGGTATGGGCATAGCTAAACCTTATAAAACTGGAGCCTTTGATTTTCCATTAGCCGAAGCTAATTTAACCTTTACAGCCAATCAATTTTTTGATTTACAGTTGGGTTATGGTCGAAATTTTATTGGAGATGGCTATCGCTCAATTTTGGTAAGTGACGGAGCAAGTCCGTATCCTTATTTTAAAATCAATACTAAATTTTGGAAAATAAAATATACCAATACTTACACTTGGCTAAAAGATGTTCGTCCAGATGTGTCACTTGAAAGAACCTATGCAAAGAAGTTTATTGCCAATCATTATTTAAGCTGGAATGTTTCTAATAAATTGAATCTAGGTTTTTTCGAATCGGTTATTTGGTCAGATAGCAACAATAGAGGTTTTGATATGAGTTTTGCCAATCCCATTATTTTTTACCGTTCAGTTGAGTTTTCGGCCTCTTCAAGAACAGGAAATGCCTTGTTAGGAATGACTGCTAAATACAAATGGAACAATCAAATTAACTTTTATGGACAGTTTTTGTTAGACGAATTTTCATTAAGCGATATACAAGCTGGAGAAAAGAGTTGGAAAAATAAATTTGGCTATCAGCTAGGAGTAAAATATTATAATGCCTTTAAAGTCGATAATTTACTTTTGCAATTAGAGTACAATCACGTTCGACCTTATGTCTATTCGCACAGTGATGTTATTACAAATTATGCGCACAATAATCAAAGTTTAGGACACCAATGGGGTGCCAATTTCAAAGAGTTTATTGCGATTGCTCGTTATCATAAAGGTCGGTTTTTTGCTGATTTTAAATTGACTTCAGGCGTGAGAGGATTTGATTTTGCTGAATCGGGTGTAAAATCAAATTTTGGCGGTAATATTTTTCGCGATTACGAAAACGAACGTTTTGCCGATTCAAATGTAACTGTAGGACAAGGAAATAAAACTACAATTTTAATCACTGATTTACAAGCAGGATACTTAATCAATCCAGCTACTAATTTAAAACTCTTTGGAAGTTTTATTTACAGAAATTTCGACCCTTCACAAAATACTTTATCTACCTTTAAAGAAAACACCACTTGGTTTTCAATAGGCATTCGCTCAGATGTCTTTAATTGGTATTTTGATTTTTAATTGAATTCTTTTGAAATTTTTTTAAAGATATTGAGAAATTATAATTTTGGTTTAAAAGAACCAACAATCCTTAAATTAGTTATAAATATAAACACCTCAATACAAGAAATGTATTGAGGTGTTTACTATGAATAAAGTTGTTTTTACTTCAGAGAGTCTACTTTTGTTTCAGTAGTTTCTTTTTTAGCACAACAGTCTTTTTCGTCTTCGATAAATTTTCCATTGGCATCATAATGTGATAAACACATTTCTTTTTGCTCTGGAGTACAACCATTTTCGTCACACATTTTGGCACATTCGTCTTTGGTCATTTCAGCGCATTTGCTCATATCACAATTTCCAATCATGTTTGCTGTACATTCCATTTGAGCTGGTTTTGCACAAGTTTCATGAGTGCCATTTCCTAAAATAGGAGCAATCACCAGACCAATTAAACAAGTTAATTTGATTAAGATATTCATCGATGGACCAGAAGTGTCTTTAAACGGATCTCCAACTGTATCTCCTGTTACAGCCGCTTTGTGTGCATCTGAACCTTTATAAGTCATTTCTCCATTAATCATAACACCAGCTTCAAATGATTTTTTAGCATTATCCCAAGCACCACCAGCATTGTTTTGGAAAACTGCCCAAAGAACACCAGAAACAGTTACACCCGCCATATAACCACCTAACATTTCGGCAATTAATTGGTTGTTATCTCCATAAACTAATTTTCCTAAAAGCACAATCGCGATTGGGAAACCAATAGTCATCACCCCTGGTAACATCATTTCACGTAAAGCAGCTTTAGTTGAAATCTCTACACATTTTCCGTATTCTGGTTTACCAGTTCCTTCCATAATACCAGGAATTTCTTTGAACTGACGACGCACTTCGTATACCATATCCATAGCTGCTTTTCCAACAGAATTCATTGCCAAAGCAGAGAAAACTACAGGAATCATTCCACCTACAAACAACATCGCTAATACAGGCGCTTTGAAGATATTGATACCGTCAATTCCAGTAAAAGTTACATAAGCCGCAAATAAAGCCAACGATGTTAAAGCAGCAGAAGCAATGGCAAAACCTTTTCCTGTTGCAGCCGTTGTATTTCCAACAGAATCCAAAATATCGGTTCTTGTTCTAACTTCTTTTGGTAATTCACTCATTTCAGCAATTCCACCTGCGTTATCAGAAATGGGTCCGAAAGCATCGATAGCTAATTGCATAGCAGTGGTTGCCATCATTGCAGAAGCAGCCAAAGCCACTCCGTAGAAACCAGCTAAAGCATAAGTTGACCAAATAGCTGCTGCAAATAAAATTACAGTTGGAAAAGTAGAAATCATTCCAGTTGCTAAACCAGCGATTACATTGGTTCCAGCTCCAGTTGACGATTTTTGAACGATTGCTAAAACGGGTTTTGTACCCAATCCTGTGTAATATTCAGTTACTGATGAAATAGCACCACCTACAAATAATCCGATTAAAGAAGCATAGAAAACACGCATGGATGAAATGTCTTGTAATCCTTCGCCAAAGAAAGTCATTTGCATAGTTTCAGGCAACATCAAATCTATTAAGAAGAAACAAGCAACAGCTGTTAAAACTATAGAAACCCAGTTTCCAATATTTAATGCTTTTTGAACTTGTGCTTCTTTGGCATCGTCACTCGATATTTTTACCAATAATGTTCCAATGATAGAGAATAAAATTCCGAAACCTGCAATTGCCATTGGCAATAAAATAGGGCCAATTCCACCGAAAGCATCTTGAATACTTCCGCCCATATCTTTAATCACATAATTTCCTAATACCATCGCTGCCAAAACAGTTGCTACATACGAACCAAATAAATCAGCTCCCATTCCAGCAACGTCACCTACGTTATCACCTACGTTGTCAGCAATAGTTGCAGGGTTTCTTGGGTCATCCTCAGGAATACCCGCTTCTACTTTACCTACTAAATCAGCTCCTACATCGGCAGCTTTCGTATAAATTCCACCACCTACACGAGCAAACAAAGCGATAGATTCAGCTCCCAATGAAAAACCAGCTAAAGTTTCTAAAACGATAGTCATATCTTCGGTAGAAGTCCAAACACCATCCATAAAATAATTAAAGAAAACGATAAAGAATGCAGTTAAACCTAAAACGGCTAAACCTGCAACGCCTAATCCCATTACGGTTCCACCACCAAATGACACTTTCAAAGCTTGTGGCAAACTTGTACGAGCGGCTTGTGTAGTTCTTACATTGGTTTTAGTTGCGATTTTCATTCCCATATTTCCTGCCAAAGCAGAAAAGAAAGCTCCGAAAATAAAAGCGACTACTATTAATATATCAGTTTTTACACCAGGAATAAATGTAATTCCTGCTAAAACAATACTTGCCAAAACAACAAAAATGGCTAATAATCGGTATTCTGCTTTTAAGAAAGCCAATGCTCCTTCGTAAATGTAATCTGAAATCTCTTTCATCTTGCCATCTCCAGAATCTTGTTTTAATACCCAACTTCTTTTGATTGCCATAAAAAGCAATCCTATTAATGCCATAACTATTGGCACATAAATCATCATTGATTCCATAAATTTAATTTTTGGTTAAAAATTTTATTGGGGGCAAATTTATACAAAAAAAGCAATATTCAACGGAATGAATATTGCTTTTTTTTCAAAAATTAAGAAATTTATTGCGATATGCTAAATAATCCTTTGGGTTTATTTTCAATTGCATTAAAACGATCCGTACATTCTTTAATAATAGCAAAAGCTTCATGAATATCACCCCAACCTTCTACATCCACTACTTTATTCTCTAAATCTTTATAGACTTGGAAAAAATGTTCAATTTCTTTTAATAAATGCGGATTAATATCGGATAGATTTTCTAAGGAATTCCATATAGGATCTGAAACGGGAACGCAAATTATTTTTTCGTCAGGCCCTTTATCGTCAGCCATGTGAAAAACACCGATTGGTTTTACTTCCATCACACAGCCCGGAAAAGTGGGTTCGTTTATCAAAACCAAAACATCTAGCGGATCGCCATCTAAAGCTAGTGTTTCGGGGAAAAATCCGTAATCTGCTGGATACATCATCGAGGAGAACAACATTCTGTCGAATCGGATTCTTTTAATTTCGAAGTCGTATTCGTATTTGTTTCTGCTTCCACGAGGAATTTCGATTAAAACATCGAAAGTTTTTATTTTGTCTGCTGCCATTTTTTTTAAATTTTTATGAATGCAAACTTAGATAAAGTATCTCTTTAATCAATCAAAAAGTAAGTTTTTCGACTACTAGGTTTTCGGAATTATTGAAAAAAAAATGATTTTTTAACGTTTTGCTAAAAATAGAATCCAAAAGAACCTTTGACAGTAAAATTTGGGGTTTCGGGTACGTTTCGATAATTTCCTCTCCAACTAAAATCGATTCGTAAAACTTTAAAAATATTCCCAATTCCAGCACTGTATTCCCAATAAGGAGTTTCGGGTGCTTTGTAAATCAAACCCGAAGCATTGATGTTTTTATTGTCATCCGAGATGGTGCCATAAACACCTCTTACGGCTATAATTTCTCGCCAATTTAATTTTTTCATAAACGGAATTCTCGAAAAAAGGCGTCCATTAAAATTATGATTCCATTGAAAAGTAGCATATTGATCGGTAACAAATTCATAAAAATTAAGATTACTAAAGGTGTTGTCAATTGTGAAATAGGTTTGATTCCCAGGAATGATACTTAACAAACCTAATGGAATAGTGCCGAAAGTTTTACCAATTTCAACTATCAAATTAGTTCGCCCCAAAGGACCAATAATTATGGGTTGTTTGTAAAAAAGTTGTATTTTATCATAATCAAAGTCACTTTTCAAAAGTCCTTTAAATCCGTGACTGTAATTAGCAAAAATTCGGCTATACGGACTGTCAGCAAAATCTCGTTCGACACCGTAACCAATTGCTTTTCGGTTGGGTGTGAATTCTATTTGCAAATTCACTTCAGACTGGCTTACATTGCTTTTTGTTAGTATATTTAGCGCATCTGTATAATAATCTAAATTGAAACTTGGTGATGCTGATACCAATGTTCGATAGGAGAATCCGGTTTGAAACGTCAAATTCTTTACAGGTTCTATCTCGAAAGATACATTGCTTAAATTTATATTGGTCAATTTGCCGTTACTTCCTGTTGTAAAAAGTGCCGACGAAGCGTAACTTCTACCTAAAACATCATTGGTTGAGGTTAAACTCGCTCCTATTTGTTCAACATCTTTTCGGTTGCCTCCAGATATGATAATTCTATTGGCTTTGTCAATCATCCACTTGCCCGAAAGACCATATTTAAATTTTTGATCGTCTAAACCGTAAGCAGTGTAGCCTTGTAATCGCCATCTGTCGTTGGGTCCAAAAAAGGTTCTGCCGCCAACTCTTATTCTAATTCCTTCAACTTCATTGGTTCCGAAAGTCGAGAAAATAGGACCAAAATCAAAATGGCCAAACTGAACATAGCCGCTTCCCAGTATAGAAACCAAATTGTATAAATTTTTAAATTTTTTGACTGTTTTTAAAGTATCGAGCATTTTATAGACGCCTAGTTCGTCTTTACTCAAATTTTCAAATCGGTTCTCGCTCCAATAGTCATCCGATTTTTTATAAATTTCATCATCATTATAATTGACTTCTTCTTTGTAAAAAGCCAGAGGTTTATCTATGTTAAATTGATGATTTTGAAAGAAAGTTGTTCTTTTTCCATAGACTCCTTTTGATTTTTCTTTTTTATTCAAGGCAAAATCAGACATCAAATAATCTTTGGTTAACAAAAAAACAGAGTCGTTCATCACTTCAAATTCTTGTTCGATATAGATGTCTTTTACCCAGTTAATATTGGCACTTTTGGTAACTGCCATATTTATTTTTTTGATAGCAAATGTGGTATCATTCACCCAAAAATCGCCTTTAAATGTTAGCTCGTTTTTACGTCTTGGATAAAATAATATGTTATAACACCATTTTTTGTCTATGAAGGAACTGTCTCTCAAAATATAATTGTAAACATCAATACCAGTTTTTGATAATGGACTGGTAAAACTCTTGTCAAAAAAATTAAGATGGTTTTCGTAAATGTTATAATCTGAATATAAATCTTTTACGAAAGACAAAATTTGTTGGTTATCTCCAAATCCAGAATTCTTATTTGCTTTTAATTTTTCTTTTACTTTTTTAGCTTTATTGTCTCCGTAAACATCCGATAATGATTCGTTTATGAAAATGGGCAAATAGGTTTTTCCAGTTACTTTTGACGTATCTACTTGTTTGAAAATGAATTCCATTCCTTTGAAAATTCTGTTTTTCATAAAGGCGCTGTCAATGGTATTCATATCAAATTCTACTTTTTCATATTTTTCCATTTGATATTGGTCAAACAAATTCAGTCCGTTTTTGCGTTTTCGTTCCCATATTTTCCGAAGAATTTCTAGCGCAGGATTATTTTTTTTAGATGTTTTTCCTGTAAAAATAACCACTTCTTTTAGGTTTTGAACTTCATTTAATTGAATCACAAAATCATAATTTACTGATTTCTCCAAAGTAATTTCCCTTTCTGAATAACCTATTGAAGCTACAATTAGTTCGGTGTAATTTTTAGTCGATTCCAAATAAAAATGACCGTCTTCATTGGCTACCACTCCTTCATTTGAACCTTTGAAAACCACATTAGCAAACGGAATGGGTTGTTTCGCTTTATCGACGATAGTGCCGCTTACTTTGGTTTGTGCTCCTATGGAAGTTGCAATAAATAGGAATATAATTAGTATTTTAGTTCTCATACAGTTTTAAAAAAAAACTTCATCAAGAAGTTATGATGAAGTTTCAAATATAATTGAATTAAGTTTCACAAGGCAACCTACAGTTGCTATTTAACAATAGATTATTATTTTTTATACAATACTTTTTTGACAGCTTTTACAACATCGGCTGCCTCTGGTAACCATTCTTTTAAAAGAACTGGCGAATAAGGTGCAGGTGTATCAGCCGTTGTGATTCTTTGAATCGGTGCATCCAAAAAGTCGAAAGCACGCTCTTGAACCATATAGGTTATTTCAGAAGAAACGCTAGCAAAAGGCCAGGCCTCCTCAAGAATTACTAATCGGTTCGTTTTTCTAACAGAAGTCAAAATAGTCTCATTATCCATCGGACGCACCGTTCTTAAATCGATAATTTCACATGAAATACCTTCTTTAGCTAATTCATCAGCAGCAATAAAAGCCTCTTTAATTATTTTTCCAAAAGACACAATGGTTACATCAGTACCTTCACGTTTTACATCTGCCAAACCAATCGGAATGGTATATTCTCCATCTGGAACTTCGCCTTTGTCTCCATACATTTGCTCTGATTCCATAAAAATAACGGGATCATTATCACGAATAGCCGATTTCAAAAGTCCTTTTGCATCATACACATTTGATGGCACAACTACTTTTAGTCCTGGAGTATTGGCAAACCAATTTTCTAAGGCTTGAGAGTGTGTTGCTCCTAATTGTCCTGCAGAAGCCGTTGGTCCACGAAAAACAATTGGCACATTGAATTGACCACCTGTCATTTGACGTACTTTGGCAGCATTATTTATAATTTGATCTATCCCAACCAAACAGAAGTTAAATGTCATGTATTCTACAATAGGACGACAACCATTCATAGCCGAACCTACTGCAATTCCTGTAAAACCAAGTTCAGCAATCGGAGTGTCAATGACTCTTTTTTCGCCAAATTCAGCCAACATTCCTTTGGATGCTTTATAAGCTCCGTTATATTCAGCTACTTCTTCTCCCATTAAGTAAATCGACTCGTCACGGCGCATTTCTTCACTCATTGCTTCACAAATAGCCTCTCTAAATTGTATCGTTCTCATAATATATAATGTATGTGTAATTTTAGAAACGCAAAAATAAATATTTTAAACCACTTCAAAGCATAAAAACCTTTAAATAATTATTGCTCATTTTAATGATGAGCCTCTTTTGTAATTAATTTTGTTTAAAGATTTTCAGCCCAACTTTCTTTATCAATTTACTTTATCAAGTTAGGTTTCCTAAGAATAGCCTTTAAAATGAAAGTTTTTTCAAAAATATACTATGCATGCATAGTATATTTGAAATATTTGTTTTAACTTTGTAAAACGAATTTAGAAAAATATTTTTTATGAAAATACTAGTCTGTATCAGTCATGTTCCTGATACCACATCCAAAATCAATTTTATCAATAATGATTCCGAGTTTGACACCAATGGAGTGCAATTTGTAATTAATCCAAATGATGAATTTGGCTTAACGCGTGCCATTTGGTTTCAAGAACAACAAGGAGCAAATGTAACGGTTGTGAATGTTGGAGGTCCTGAAACAGAACCAACTTTAAGAAAAGCATTAGCCATCGGGGCAAACGATGCCATTCGAGTAAATGCCAATCCAACAGATGGTTTTTTTGTGGCTAAACAACTGGCTGAAGTTATTAAAAACGGACAATATGATGTTATCATTGCTGGTAAAGAATCCTTAGATTATAATGGCGGAATGGTTCCTGGAATGTTAGCTGGATTAGTAGGATATAACTTTTTAAATTCGTGTACAAATCTTATTATTGAAGGTAGTTCTGTAACGGCTACACGTGAAATTGATGGAGGCAAAGAAACAGTTTCTACCACGTTACCTATTATTATCGGAGGTCAAAAAGGACTCGTAGAAGAAAAAGATTTGCGCATTCCGAATATGAGAGGAATTATGACAGCAAGAACAAAACCCTTAACAGTAGTTGAACCAACTGCTATTGCTGTTCAGACCAAAGCAGTGAAATTTGAAAAGCCAGCACCAAAATCGGCAGTGAAATTAGTTTCGGCAGACAATTTAGATGAGTTAATTAGTTTATTACACAACGAAGCGAAGGTGATTTAATAATTATTATAAATTTCAAATTATAAATTTTAAATTCTTGTATTAGACTTTTTCATTTATAATTCAAAATTCAAAATTTAAAACAGAAAAAAATGTCAATATTAATATACGCAGAATCATCTGAAGGAAAATTTAAAAAAGTAGCTTTCGAATTGGCTTCGTATGCAAAAAAAGTAGCCGAGTCATTAGGAACGACCGTAACGGCTGTAACTATAAATGTTTCAGATGTTTCTGAATTATCAAATTACGGAGTGGATAAAGTGTTGATAGTAACTAATGACAAATTAGCTAGCTTTTCAGCAAAAGCGTATGCAGAAGTAATCAAACAAGCAGCACAAAAAGAAGGTTCGAAAGTAGTTTTACTATCTTCAACTACAGATAGTATTTATCTTTCTTCTTTTGTAGCGGTTGGTTTGGAAGCCGGATTTGCCTCAAATGTGGTTGGATTGCCATTATCAACTTCTCCTTTTCAAGTACGAAGAACTGCTTTTTCAAACAAAGCTTTCAATATTACAGAAATCAATACTGATATTAAAATATTGGGGTTGGCTAAAAACTCATACGGTATTTTCGAAAGTCCTTCGACTTTATCTCAAGAGGATTTTAGTCCAAGTATCCAAGAATCTGATTTTGGTCTAAAAGTTACATCTACCGAAAAAGGCTCAGGAAAAGTATCTATAGCCGATGCTGAGGTGGTGGTGTCAGCTGGTCGAGGTTTAAAAGGACCAGAAAATTGGGGGATGATTGAAGAATTGGCGGATGTTATGGGAGCTGCAACTGCTTGTTCCAAACCCGTTTCTGATTTAGGTTGGAGACCTCACGGCGAGCATGTTGGACAAACCGGAAAGCCAGTAGCTACGAATTTGTATATAGCCATCGGAATATCGGGAGCTATTCAGCATATTGCAGGAATTAACTCTTCTAAAGTAAAAGTAGTCATCAATGCCGATGCCGATGCGCCTTTTTTCAAAGTAGCCGATTATGGTGTCGTGGGTGATGCTTTTGAAATTGTACCTCAACTAATAGAAAAAATGAAAGCGTTCAAAGTGCAAAACACATAAAATTTCAAAAATCAAAAAGCAAAATCCAAATATTGATAATTAATTATTAGTATTTGGATTTTGTTTTTTGGTGATTTAAAAATTTTTTGAAGCCAAAAGTTTTTGTTACTTTGCGGTATTAGTTTGAAGTTTATATGAAAAGTATAACTTCTTAAAAAAAATTCTGTTTTAGTTGTAAAACTAAAATTTAAAGTCTGCAATCTAAAAATGAGCTTAGTTAAATTATCCATAAAAGGCATTTCCTACAGTCAAACTCAAAACGGAGCTTATGCTTTAATCTTGAACGAAGTTGATGGCGAAAGAAAGTTGCCCATAGTAATTGGAGCCTTTGAAGCCCAATCTATTGCTATTGCTTTAGAAAAAGAGATAAAACCACCACGTCCTTTAACACACGATTTGTTCAAAAATTTTGCCGAACGCTTTGATATTGTAGTCAAGCAAGTCATTATTCACAAGTTGGTTGATGGCGTTTTTTATTCGAGTATTATTTGCGAAAGAGATAAAATCGAAGAAATAATTGACGCAAGAACATCCGATGCTATAGCACTAGCCTTGCGATTTAATGCCTCTATTTTTACTTATAAAAATATATTGGATAAAGCCGGAATTTATTTGAATAATAATTCCATTGAAACTGATAAAGACTCTCAAGAAATAGACGATATTCTTTCTAATCCTGAAACTTTTGGTCAACAAGAAGAAAGTAATACCGCTGGCGAAACCTATTCAAAACAATCTTTAGAAGAATTAATCGAACTATTGGATCAAGCGGTTGTTCAAGAAGATTATGAAAAAGCAGCCAAAATTAGAGACGAGATTTCGAAGAGATAGTTTGCAGATTTCAGATAGCAGAGGGCAGGCAGCAAAAAAACAATCTTTTCAATATTTATTATCGCCTGTTGAAGTTTGAAGTTCTAAAACTTTAAACTTTTAAACTTTAAACTTTTAAACCAAAAATGAAACAATACCTAGACTTAGTAAAACACGTTTTAGAAAACGGAAATCAAAAAGGAGACCGAACCGGAACAGGAACAAAAAGTGTATTTGGATACCAAATGCGATTTGATTTAGCCGAAGGTTTTCCGATGGTGACTACCAAGAAATTGCACCTAAAGTCTATTATTCACGAATTGTTATGGTTTTTGAAGGGAGAAACCAATATAAAATATTTGCAAGAAAACGGAGTGAAAATTTGGGATGCTTGGGCAGATGAAAACGGAGATTTAGGACCCGTTTACGGACACCAATGGCGCAACTGGAATAGTGAAGAAATAGATCAAATTCAAGAATTAATTCAAGAATTAAAAACCAATCCGAACAGCAGACGACTATTAGTCTCTGCTTGGAATCCGAGTGTGTTGCCTGATACTTCAAAAAGTTTTGCCGAAAATGTTGCCAATAACAAAGCAGCATTGCCTCCTTGTCATGCATTTTTTCAGTTTTATGTATCCGACAATAAATTATCTTGTCAGTTATACCAGCGTAGTGCTGACATATTTTTGGGTGTTCCTTTTAATATTGCTTCGTATGCTTTGTTGACTATGATGATTGCACAAGTTTGCAATTTAGAATTGGGCGAATTCATTCACACTTTTGGTGATGCCCATATCTACAACAACCATTTTGAACAAATCGAGTTGCAATTATCGCGTGAACCCAAATCATTACCTAAAATGATACTGAATCCAGCCATTAAAAACATATTCGATTTTACCTACCAAGATTTTGAACTAGTAGGCTACGAACCACACGAAACTATAAAAGGAAGTGTTGCAGTTTAGTAAAAAACTATTCCACAACTCAAAAAAACAAAAAATCCGCTGTGAAGCGGATTTTTTATTTTATAACTAAACGTTTATAACGCCATTTTCTGTTCCTGCAAATTCATTCCATTTGAAAGAATCGGCTTCTGGTTCGTTTACGAAATTCCCATCAATTACATACTTAAATTCATAAGAAGCATCTTTTGGCAATTCGAAAATACCTTTGAAAGTTCCGTTTTTCAATTTTGATAATTCACCAGCAGCTTGATCCCAATTGTTGAATTCTCCAACAACTGATGCTGTAGTTGCTTCTTTAGCCTCTATTGAAAATGTAACTTTACAAACTGGTTTTGTTTTAACAAATTGTTTTTTTATAGACATAACTATTTCATTTTTAGAATTATGGGGCAAAGAAAACAAATTCTTTTGGATATGCAATAGTAGACCTTAAGTTTTAGCGATATGACGTGATTTTTGGTAAAATTTAATTGTGTGTGAAAAAATATCAGTTATTTTTTAGTATATCAAAACATATAAAACGTTTTCTTGTTGAATAATGTAAGAACAAAAACAGTAAGATTTCGAAATAATTTTTATCTTTAAACAAAAAAAATAGATGGAAAAAGAGCAACATGAACTGTATGAGTATGCTCGAAAGAGAATAAAACAGAAAAAAATGTTGTATTTTCATTTCGTTTTTTTTGTTTTAGGAAGTCTATTTCTGTTTATCGCCAATCATTTTCAGGCTTTTGGTTTTACTTCCAATTGGTCAATCTGGGTAATTACACTTTGGGTATTTTTGTTTCTACTTCATTTTATAAAAGTGTTTATCACCAATCGGTTTATGAATAAAAATTGGGAAAGAGATCAAATAAATCGTTTGGTTGCTTTACAAGAACAAAAAATAGCTGAATTCCAAACACAAATAGACAAAGAAACAAATTTAAATAAGCAGTAAAAATGATTATTCTAATCGCGGCTGTTGCCGAAAATAATGCACTTGGAAAAAACAATGATTTGCTTTGGCATTTGCCAAACGACTTTAAACACTTTAAGGAAACGACTTCGGGACATTATATAATTATGGGGAGAAAAACGTTTGAGAGTTTCCCAAAACCGTTACCCAATAGAACACACGTAATTATTACACGTCAAAATGATTATCAATATGAAGGCTGCCTAGTAGTTCAAAATTTAGAGCAAGCCATTGCAGTTTGCCCCAAAAACGAGGATATTTATATTATAGGTGGCGGTCAAATTTATCAACAATCTATTTCGTTTGCAGACCAGCTCGATATTACTCGGGTGCATCATACTTTTGATGCCGATGTTTTTTTTCCTGAAATAGATTTAGAACTATGGGAATTAACAGCTGAGACTTTTCACTCCAAAGATGAAAAACACCTTTTTGATTATTCTTTTCAAACCTATGTTAGAAAAAAATAAAAAATCTAAGTTACCTTTGCTGTAAATTTATAAAAATGTCAAAAAACATAACGCCCTACAAAAACTCAACTCTCAGCAAAAAAGAGCAAATCGCTCAAATGTTCGATACTATTTCTGGGAATTATGATCATTTAAACCGTGTAATTTCTTTTGGAATAGACGTTAAATGGCGCAAAAAAGTACTCCAAATTGTTGCTAAATCAAAACCAGAAATTATTCTTGATATTGCAACTGGAACAGGCGATTTGGCTATTTTATTAACAGAAACTAAAGCACAAAAAATAATTGGGCTCGATATTTCGGCTGGAATGCTCGAAGTGGGAAAAACAAAAATTACCAACAAAAATCTTTCTAGTACCATAGATATGGTTTTGGCAGATTCAGAAAATATGCCTTTTGAGGATAATTATTTTGATGCGATTACGGTAGCTTTTGGCATTCGAAATTTTGAAAATTTAGAGAAAGGATTAGCAGAAATTCTTAGAGTTTTAAAGCCGAATGGCGTTTTTGTAATTCTTGAAACTTCTGTTCCAGACAAAACACCTTACAAACAAGGCTATACATTTTACAGTAAAAACATTTTGCCTTTAATAGGGAAAATTTTCTCTAAAGACACTGTAGCTTACGGCTATCTTTCGGAATCGGCTGCTGCTTTTCCATATGGCGAAGCGTTAAACAATATTTTAAAGAAAACTGGGTTTATAGATGTAGTAGCGATGCCTCAAACTTTTGGAGTGGCTACTATTTATTCAGCTTCTAAAAAATAGTTGACCTAGCATGAAAAAAATAATAGTCCTATTTATCTTGACCTTGACTATAAAAGGACATTCCCAATTTACTAAAAGTATGTTTAGTAAAGATCCTATTATTAATTTGGAGAATTTTCAAAAGCAAAGGGTTTATTTTGGCTTTTTTCTTGGTTTTAATTCCTACGATTTTAAAATTGATTATAAAAAACTTATCGAAGATATTGAAGTTAAGCAAAGTACAGGTTTTAATGTCGGATTAGTTGCCGATTTAAAACTTCAGGAATATATAAACCTACGATTTGAACCAGGTTTGTATTACACTCAAAGGAATTTCTTTTACCCAACTAGCTATTTTGCAACTACGCCAACGCCATCAAATAAACTCAGAGAAGTAAATAGTACTTATATTCATTTTCCGTTATTGCTAAAATTTTCATCAAAAAGAACGGGGAATATTCGTCCTTACATTTTGGGTGGAGTTTCGACTACCTTGAATTTATCAAGTAATTCTAAATCAAAAGATGATAATGAACAACAAGTTTTCCGAGTTAATACATGGACAAATAACTACGAATTAGGTATTGGAATTGATCTTTTTTCAGAATATTTTATTTTTTCACCTTCTATTCGTGGTGTTTTTGGACTCAAAGATGAGTTAATTCGAGACAATGACCCCAATAGTCCTTGGACTGGAAATATAGAATCAATAAAATCGAGAGCTGTTTTTATCAATTTTACTTTTCATTAAAAGAAATTAAATCGCAAAGAGTTCAAAGGATTCTTTTTAATTCAATCTGCGAAACTCACTTAAAACAATTGCTGTAGCGGTTGCAGCGTTCAAACTTTCTGTTTTTTGTAAAGAACCAAAACGAGGAATAGTTAGTCTATTGGTGATTATTTTTTCTAATTCTGGGGAAATTCCATTGGCTTCGTTGCCAATAATGATGATTCCTTCTTGAGGTAATTTTGTTTTGTAAATATTATCTCCGTCCATAAAAGTACCAAAAACGGGTAATTTTGTATTTGTTATATAACTTTCTAAATCTTCATAACTGACATTCACTCTCGATATTGAACCCATAGTCGCTTGCACTACTTTTGGATTATAAATATCTACAGCATCTTTAGAACATACGATTTGATTGATTCCAAACCAATCACACAAACGCAAAATAGTTCCTAAATTGCCAGGATCGCGAACAGCATCAAGGGCGAGAATAATTCCAGACTCTTCGATTGTTCTGTCTTTTGGAATTTTAAAAACGGCCAAACAAGTATTTGCAGTGGCTAAAGCACTTATTTTATTTAAATCGGTTTCTGAAATTAC
>CAMAWK010000007.1 GCA_945861915.1 Flavobacterium psychrophilum
TATAAATCAAAATTCACTATTTGGAGTTTGTTAGGTTTAGTTGTTCTTTTCAGCTTTTTAACTTTTTATTCCGCTTATTTTGATGTGGTAAAAGACTGTGGCTGTTTTGGTGACGCTTTACACCTAACTCCTTGGCAATCTTTTACTAAAGATATTGTTTTATTATTTTTTATTCTGATTTTATTTTTAAATCAGAAACTGGTAAAACCTTTATTCCCAGAAAAAATAGTTTCGTTTCTAACAATTCTAAGTTTCGTTTTATGTTCATTTATGGGATATTGGGTTCTAACTCATTTACCTTTAATCGATTTTAGACCGTATAAAGTAGGAACCAATATTCAAAAAGGAATGGAAATTCCTGTTGGAGCTCCACAATCTGTTGTAGAAATGATTTTTATTTATGATGTAAATGGAGTTCAAAAAGAATTTACAGAAAAAGAGTTGATGAATATTCCTGCCGGAGCTACTTTCGTAGACAGAAAAGATAAAGTCATTACCGAAGGCTATGTTCCTCCAATTCATGATTTTGCGATGGAAAAAGATGGTTCGGACTATAAAGAAGAGTTCTTGAACGAACCTAAATTGGTAGTAATTGTAGCCTATGATTTGGTCAATGCAAGTGAAAGCGGAATGAAAAAATTAGAAGAATTGAATAAAAATGTAACTTCAAAAGGATACAAAGTAATAGGAATGACGGCATCTTCACCAGAAGAAATTACCAAAACAAAAAAATTATTTGGCTTGTTATTCGACTTTTATTTTTGCGATGCTACTGCTTTAAAAACGATTGAAAGAGCGAATCCAAGTATTCTAATCCTTGAAAAAGGCACCATAAAACAAAAAGTGCATCACAATGATATTGATGATTTAAAGTTATAAAGTAAATGAGAGACTTAAAAACGACTGCTAGCATATCCAGTAAAAGAAAAAAGAAGAAAAAACGAATCGTTATTTGTATCATCATTTTTATTTTAGGCTATTATCTTTTAAACGAAGTTTCGACTTGGTTTGAAGTTCCTTTGGGAAATATTTTTTATGTGCTAGTGGGTTGTGTACTAATGGCTTCGTCGGGAGTTTACATTGGGTATGCAATTAAAATTCTTTATTTCAGTAAGAAAAAGAAAAGAACCAAACATTTCTATTTGAAAGATGATAAAGAAGAAACCGAGCTTTTATAAAATGTATTTTATATTTAAATCATAATTATATTAAACCTTTTACAATGAAAAAAATAGTCTCGTTATTTGTTATTTTTGCAGTAGTTTCCTGTTCAAATGCACAGAAAACTGAGTTTTCAATACAAGCTTTAGAATCGTCATTACTAACAACTGATGCTACTGAAATTACTTTTGAAAACAGTTTAAAAAAACATGAAGGCAAAGTATTATTGATAGAAGTCTGGGCAACTTGGTGTGGAGATTGTGTGAAAGCGATGCCAAAAATGCACGAATTGCAAACGAAACATCCAGAGATTGATTATCTATTTATCTCTATGGATAAAGCAGAAGATAAATGGAAAAAAGGAATTTTAAAATATGATTTAAAAGGAGATCATTTGTTAGCCAAAGATCAAATGAAAGGTGATTTTGCAACAGCAATAGACTTAAATTGGATTCCGAGATATATTATAGTTGATAAAACAGGAAAAATAGCACTTTACAAAGCCATTGAAACCGATTTTGAAATCATAAACAACACTTTAGAAGAATTAAATAAACAGCAATAAAATTAAAAAAACAAATAAAATGAGAAAGAAGATTGTAGCAGGAAACTGGAAAATGAATAAGAATTCAGAACAAACTGAAGTTTTATTAAATGAATTAATCACACAAATACCTGCCGAAAGTACTGCGCAAGTCATTGTTGCGCCTACATTTGTCAACTTAGCTTCAGCCGTGAACAAACTAAAATCAACTACTATTGGTGTTTCGGCTCAAAATATGCACCAAGCAGCAAGTGGTGCATACACAGGAGAAATTTCTGCGGATATGCTTACAAGTATTGGTATAAATACAGTTATTCTTGGACATTCAGAACGTAGAGCTATTTTTCATGAAACCGATGCTTTGATTGCTAGTAAAGTGGACGCTGCTTTGCAACACAATATGACTGTAATTTTCTGTTTTGGTGAAGAATTGAAAGACCGTCAATCGAATAATCATTTTAATATTGTAGAAAATCAATTGCGAGATGGTGTTTTCCAAATTCAAAAAAACGATTGGGAAAAGATAGTTTTAGCCTACGAGCCAGTGTGGGCAATTGGAACAGGCGAAACTGCCAGTCCAGAACAAGCTCAAGAAATGCACGAATTTATCAGAGAAACGGTTCGTAAATCCTTTGGAAGTGATGTTGCCGAAGATGTTTCTATTTTATATGGCGGAAGTGTAAAAGCAGATAATGCCAAAGAAATTTTCTCTAAACCAGATGTTGACGGAGGTCTTATTGGTGGTGCTGCGCTAAATGCAAAAGATTTTGTAGCGATAGTAACTGCTATTTAATTTCAAAAAAATCTATAACTAAAAAGAGGTTTGAAGAAATTCAAATCTCTTTTTTTGTTCTATCAATTCAATCAAAGGATTAGTACCTTTGCAAAAAATATATTTTATGTCGAATAGCTATTTAGGTTTTCACTTTACTATTGAACCAAAAGAACTAGGTTCAGAAATTCTTATTGCAGAATTAGGCGAATTGCCTTTTGAAAGTTTTATTGAAAGTGATTTTGGAATCGTAGCATATATTAAAAAATCGTTTTTTACCGATACGCTTTTAGATGATTTATTTGTTTTACAATCATCCGAATTTACTATTTCATACACTGTAGAAGAAATCGATCAGGTCAACTGGAACGAGGAATGGGAAAAGAATTTCGAACCTATTGATGTCGATGGAAATTGTCATGTTAGAGCTCCTTTTCACCCCAAAACTAATGCCGAATTTGACATTGTAATCGAACCTAAAATGAGTTTTGGAACAGGTCATCACGAAACCACGCACATGATGATTCAACATTTGTTAGAAATGGAAGTGGCTGGATTAAAAACCCTTGACATGGGTTGTGGAACGGCGATTTTGGCGATTTTGGCAGAAATGAAAGGAGCGCAACCGATTGATGCGATTGACATTGATAATTGGTGTTTTTTGAATTCTATCGAAAATGCAGATCGTAATAATTGTCAACATATTTCGGTTTATGAAGGAGATGCATCTTTGCTGAAAGACAAAAAATATGATTTAATTATTGCCAACATCAATAGGAATATTTTGTTGAACGATATGCAAAGCTATGTAGATTGTCTTAATCCGAAAGGAATACTTTTGCTGAGCGGTTTTTATGAAGAAGACATTCCGTTTATTGATGCTTCTTGCACGGAAAAAGGATTATCGTATGTTAAAAAATTTCAAAGAAACAATTGGGTATCTTTAAAATATGTAAATTAGTATTCTATTTTTCAAAATAGAAAAAAACACCTTAACACACAGATAAACATATTGCATTTTTATTTAAACAATTAAAAATGAGTACAAAAGAAAAAATTAGAGAGCGGACGAGTCTAAAAGAAGCTACCACGCGAAACAATGAAATTATTGTTTACAATGATGATGTCAATACTTTTGACCACGTTATTGAAACGCTTATTCGGGTTTGTGACCACACTCCTGAACAAGCCGAACAATGTTCTTTGATTGTACATTACAACGGAAAATGCACCGTAAAAACAGATATTTTAGAAAAATTGAAACCTCAATGCTCACAATTGCTCGAGGCTGGATTAAGTGCTGAAATAGTGTGATTAATTTAATTTTTAAAACTATTTCCAAACAAATCATGAAAAAAGTTATATTCTACATCTTTACATTAGTGCTCATTACGTCTTGCATAAGCACAAAATCTACTCTCAAAAATGTAGATAATACTGCTCCATCACCCAAATTATTAAATCCAACTACTTTTATTATTACCGAATTTAGCAAGGATAAAAAATATGGTTATGATAGCGAATATCCAATCAATATTTTTTACGGGAATACCAAAAATGACACTATTAATCAGCAACGATTTCTAAATGCACTTGCAGGACCGAAAGGCGAAAAAATAACCTATACCAAATTAGAAAGTTGCTGTCCGTTTCCAACAAAAAGGAGCGAAATGGGAGCAGGATTTTTGGACGTTTACGAACTAAAATGGGAAGGTCAAAAAACGCCTGATATTTTGTATTTGAATATTTTTGAAAAAGGAAAATTGATGGTTCCAATGGGACTAAGTCTTCAAAAAAATTAATCCTATTTCCTTTAGCGTAAATACCAAATCCTACTTATCTTTGCCATTTGAAAAAATAGCAAAATGGACATCAACAATATTCCACAAATTAAACACACAAATAGTGGTAACTTTTTTCTTCTAGCTGGGCCTTGCGCCATTGAAGGCGAAGAAATGGCTTTACAAATTGCCGAAAAACTATCTGAAATTACTACTATATTAGAAATTCCTTTCGTCTTTAAAGGCTCTTTCAAAAAGGCCAATCGATCCAGAATTGATAGTTTTTCAGGAATTGGTGATGAAAAAGCGTTGCGTATTCTTCGTAAAGTTTCTGAGACTTTTAATGTACCAACGGTGACCGATATTCACACAAACGAAGATGCCGAAATGGCGGCACAATATGTAGATGTGTTACAAATCCCAGCTTTTTTAGTGCGTCAGACCGATTTAGTGGTGGCTGCAGCCAATACTGGAAAAGTCGTGAACTTGAAAAAAGGACAATTTATGAGTCCCGAAAGCATGAAACACGCAGTTCAAAAAGTATTGGATTGCCACAACCAAAATGTAATGGTGACCGATAGAGGAACTATGTTTGGCTATCAAGATATGATTGTCGATTTTAGAGGTATTCCTACTATGCAACAATATGCCTCCACCGTTCTCGATGTTACTCATTCATTGCAACAACCCAATCAAATGGCGGGAGTAACGGGCGGAAGACCTGATATGATTGAAACTATTGCCAAAGCAGGAATTGCTGTGGGTGTAGATGGGCTTTTTATCGAAACTCATTTTGATCCTGCCAATGCCAAAAGTGATGGAGCGAATATGTTACATTTAGATTATTTTGAAGCCTTGATGACTAAATTAGTGGCTATCAGAAAAACGATCAATAATTTTTAAAATACATGAAAAACTCATTATTTTTAATCTTTACAATACTATCATCAACTGTAAGTTTATCGCAAGAAATAATCCCATCATCCATAAAATACACTGCAAATAACAAAGGGAAAATCTTTATTTTTTGGGGTGGAAATCGCGAATCGTATTCTAA
The DNA here is from genome assembly GCA_945861915.1 of Flavobacterium psychrophilum. Classification (GTDB taxonomy): domain Bacteria; phylum Bacteroidota; class Bacteroidia; order Flavobacteriales; family Flavobacteriaceae; genus Flavobacterium; species Flavobacterium psychrophilum_E. The sequence continues at coordinate 5,316 of CAMAWK010000007.1, forward strand.
ATCAGATATTCATTTTAAAGGAGAAGATTATGATTTTACTTTGTATGATGTAACTGCACATGACAAACCAAAAGGATGGACAGTAGATTATATCAACCCTACTAGATTGACAATTCCTCAAACTAATTTTAAAATGGGATATTATATTTCTGACAATTATACTGTTTCTATTGGTTTTGATCACATGAAATATGTAATGAATCAGGATATAGCTGTAACTATTTCGGGTTATTATCCAAACGCAGGTTCCTATGATAATGAAGTACTTCCTAACAACCAAGTTTTATTAACTAAACAATTTTTGACTTTTGAGCATACTGATGGATTAAATTACGTTCATACAGAAATCGCTCGAGTAGATGATTTGTCAAAGTTTATTGGTTTACCCAATACAGATAAATTTCAAATAAATCTCACAGAAGGAATTGGAGGAGGTTTTTTGTTTCCTAGAACTGACGCCACTTTACTGGGCAAAGATCGACATGATGAATTTCATGTTTCGGGTTATGGAATTTCGGCAAATGTAGGATTGAATTTTACTTTTTACAAACACTTTTTTATTCAAACCGAATTAAAAGGGGGATATATCAACATGCCTGATATTAGAACAACCAATAGTGCTGCGGATAGTGCCTCACAAGATTTTTTGTTTTTTCAAAGAATTATTGCCTTTGGAGCGATTTTTAAAATTTAGAAAACCTCCACTATTTTCCGTGTACAAAATCTTGTAAATAACTAAATCTAGGTGTTAATTTGCCATTTTCGGTGATTTTTGCACGTTTTAAAATTCCCTCTTTGTCTCCATTAAAAAAAGCGGGGATTACCTGTTCTAGCATCATTTGTCCAAAACCTTCACTAGCCTCTTTTGGCAATTCACAAGGTAAATTATCTACTGCCATCACAACAATAGCCGCTGGATGAAAAATATCTACTTCTCTATTTTCGTTAGGCAAATAACCATAAAATGGTTCCTCTATTGTGGATGATCGCAAGGTACAAGCTATTGGACCATTTATATCACAAGAGATATCGGCTACAATCTTTATTTTGCAATTATTGGCTTGTAACATTTCTTGACTAAGAATTTCTGGAGCCTCATTGGCATGAAAATGCCCCGAAATATAAATATCAGAAACCTTTGTAAACCGTTCAAAATTGGATACATAATCTGATGGATTTTCAAAAAAATCGTTGTTATCAAAAACAGCTCCGTCTTTTCGTTTATTATAATCCAAGACATCTATTTGGGTATAAACTGCTTGTGTATAATTTTTGGTCAAAAAATCATTTGGTGCTACTTTTTTTATTTTGATAGCATCTAAAACTTCTTTCACTCCACTTCCTACTTTACCATTTCCGGTTACCACCAATTTTATAGGCGGCAAAATGATTCTTTTCAAATGAGTAATTAAAGCCTCTTTTCCAGAAAGAGTGATGGCTTTGGGCAATTTGAATAATTCAAATTTAATTCCGAAGGCTCGAATAGCATTATAGGTTCCGACAATTCCAGCATATTTTCCAAAACCTATTAATCGATGATTGTTCTCGTTGACCAATGTTTCATGATCATAAAAATCGATGTTTTTTTCTAACAAAGCCCTCAATAATTGTCGATTATACGATTGCTTTTTTATAGTATGAGAAAAAAAGAAATAGAATTTATTTTTAATTAACGAATCTACTGGAACTTCCTTAACTCCAAAAAAAACAGCACAATCACTAATATCATCTGTTACTTCAATGCCTGCATTTCTATATTCATCATCAGTAAAAACTCTATCATTCGAACTTTCCACTTTCACTTCAACATCTTGAGAAAACTGCTTCAATTGCACTAAAGCGTCGGGTGAAAAAACAACTCTTCGATCAGGCGGATTTTTTCTTTCTGTGATAATTCCAAATTTCATTTCTTAAGTAAGATTTTGTGAGTTTTAAATTAGAAACTGTTTTTCCTTAAAAATAATTAGAAGTTTTCTTTAAAACTTTTAAACAATTAACTGTTATTATTTTTAATTACATCGACTAATTTTTCAGGCTTTGATTCAATATATTTGTTTTTATAGATTAAAATAAATGAACTCAAACTTTACAACAAATATACTTCAAATACTGCTCTTAACATTAGTTTTTAGTTCTTGTACCAAAAAAAGAGCCGCAGAACTTTGCGATGCCGAACTTCCTAAGAATGTATTACCTAAAATGAAACCGGTAATAAACGAATCTCCAAAACTAGCTTCGGATTACATTGTTAAAACCAAAGGAGCCATCGATTCTTTTTACAATAAAAACTGGCCAAACAACAGTGCAAACGGGAGTTTTCTTGTTGCCAAAAATGGTCAAATTCTCTATGAGCGTTATGATGGCTACGCAAATTTCGGCACAAAAAAATTGATCGATCAAAATACCCCGTTACACATTGCTTCTGTAAGTAAGGTTTTGACGGCTTCGGCTATTTTGAAATTAATTAACGCCAAAAAAATGCAGTTAGACCAAAAAGTCAATACTATTTTAAAAGAGTTCCCATATCCTGAAGTGACTATCAGAACCCTATTGAACCACCGAAGCGGGATAAGAAATTATTCCTATTTTACAGATAAAAAAGAAATTTGGGACAAACACAAAACAATTACCAATCAAGAATTATTAACCGTAATGGTATCTAAAAAAATTGATTTAGAATACAAAACAGATACTCATTTTAGTTATTGCAATACAAATTATGCTATGTTGGCTCTAATTATCGAAAAAATAACTGGATTAACCTTCAAAGAAGCAATGAAACAAATCATTTTCTATCCGCTAGGAATGAAAGATACGTATGTTTTTGATTACAACAAAGACAAAAAGACCGCTGTTCCTTCCTACAAAGGCAATAGAATAGAAATTGGGTTAGACTTTTTAGATGCTATTTATGGCGATAAAAATATTTACTCAACACCTAGAGATTTATTAAAATTTGACAGAGCCAGAAGCAGCGCTTCCTTTTTGAATCCAAAATTATCAAATCAAATACATATTGGATATAGTAATGAAAGAAAAGGAATTAAAAATTATGGCCTTGGAATTCGGATGATTAATTGGGAAAATGGAAAAGATTTATATTATCACAACGGCTGGTGGCACGGCAGTACCTCTTCCTATATTCCTTTAAAAAAAGAGAATGTAACTATTATTGCGCTTTCGAACAAGTTCACTAAAAGCACTTATAATGTTCGGAAATTATCGGCACTTTTTGGTTCTTATCCTTTCCAATTGGGAGATTCAGGAGAGTAAAAGTGAATAGAAAGTATTCTTAAATTATTTCCTGTTTAAAATGTATCTTTGTAGGCTCAGTTTGAAGTTTGAAGTTTGAAGTTTGAAGTTTGAAGTTTGAAGTCTGAAGTCTGAAGTCTGAAGTCTGAAGTCTGAAATCTAAAATCTAAAATAAAAAGGGGTCGACTGGTTTTGACAGCAAGTCGAATTGAAAAGTAAGCACGTCGAGAACTGGGACAATTCTCGTTAATAAAAGGTTTCAAAACACATACACGGCGAAGGAAACTACGCTCTTGCTGCATAATCTGAATTATAGTAAGATTAGCCTCGTCCTACAAGGTAGGAAAGCAGGATTCACCTCGAAAGCTCTGGTTTATAGCGTTCAATAAAGGAGAATCGTAAATTTAAACCTAGATTTCCATAAGCTTTGGGTGGATTTCGAAACTAAAGAAGCTAAGCGTTTGGTGGTTGTTTCTGTCCTAGCCCAATGTCGAAAATTCAAACAGGAAATAAGCGTGTAGAAAGTTTTTTAGTTGCTTGTTTGGACGGGAGTTCGACTCTCCCCGACTCCACTTAAAAAAACCGTAATTATCTATAAATTAAGATATTACGGTTTTATTATTTTAATATTTGTACGATTTTTGTATTGTTAGCAAAAAATCTACTTGTTATTAATTTATTTCAGTAAAAAAAACTTTGTTTTTTTGGGTGCATTTTTTACACTTTTTACACTAATCAAAACTAAAAACATCCTTAATACAAAATTCAATTTCTTTTTGGTTTAAAAATATCGGGCGTTTTGAAGTGTTATTTTGACAAAATTTAGATATGTAGTATTCTGTATGTGTAACAACCTCATCTTTTGATAATTCGTAAGGAACAGAAACTTTTAACGATTTGCAAACAATTTCGGTGGCTTGCTCTGAATTTATATCTTTTCGCTTTATAAACTCCAGCAAGTCGCTACAATTATTAATTTGTATATTCATTAGTCTATCTCATCGGGTTTAATAATGGTTACAGTAATAGGATTAAATCCGTTTTCTGCTCCAGCGGTTAATTCCGTTGCTCTCAAAGTAGGAACAACAAACTTAGATAGTTCGATTATCATTTTAAGCCTTTGCAAAGGCTCTAATCCTTTGAGGTCTTCATTTAGTTGCTCCAAATTATCTGAAACTAAATTTTGGAAATGTTCCCTTATTTCAGTGGTGGTCTTATTAACTGCTCCAGCGGTTCGCCCTCCTGTTTTTATACCTTTTGCCATTTGTCTAAATTTGTCTATTATAGATAAAACAAATGTAATAAATTATTTTAATAGATATTTATTATCGTTATCTTTGTTGAGGTTTTACGCATTGCCTGTGTGAACTATTTGAACAAAAAAAAGGCGTTCCGTTATTGGTTCGCCTTTTGTTTCAAATAATAGTCTGCTAAATCAAAACCGTTTTCAAAGTCGGTTTGCTCCAGTACCTCACTAACTCCAATCTTAAAACCTATTGCGTTTAACTCGGTGGCTTTGTTTAACCAGTTAAAATATTCGCCTTTATCAGGAAACGAAACAATATTTCTTTTTTTGATAGGTTTCAGCATCTCAAATTTAAAGTTTCCTTTACTCCCTGTGGCAATCCAAATATAATGAGGTAACAAAATACTCATTATTATTGCCGTCTTTTCACTTTCAACAATTGCAATCGTTTTTTGATAGTCTTCAGTAACTCGGTGCAATCCAAACAAACATTGGTTAAGATTAAAATCAGGCTCTTTGGTGGCACTATGTAACCAGTTAATGTGATTGTAAGGTTCTTTTACTCTTTTGCCTGTAAACCTATCGTATTGCATAATTTTACCAGCGTGTATTTGTTCTTTGTCATCTATTTGCCAAAATACAGTTGAATAAAACCAACAAATATTTGTTCCTGTTATCAAATAATTTTGGGTTGCTTTGAAAACCTCATCTTTTGAAAATCGCATCTTTAAAAACTCGGTCAAATGGTCTGTTTGTTCTACATTATACATTTTGTCCAATAGTTCTAAACTGTGGTAACTTGGTGCTATTGGTGGCGGTTGTATAATTTGTTTGACTTCATTTATAAATTCCGAAACATTGGAATAATGATATTTAAACTCATTCGTTAAGTATTGAATAGTGCCATTTTTTAAAAACCAATCCGAAATCCAGCACTCATTTTTTGACTGCTCCAGGACTTGTGATTTTGGCACAATCGAAATAATGCCGTTTACATCAGTAATTTTAATTGCTTTGTCTGTTATTTCCTTTAAAGACAAAACCTTTATTAAATAGTATTTACTGCCTTTTGGTGGTGGTTTGTGATAGTTACAATTCTGCTCCCTATCGCATTTTCCAAAGTCATCAGGCAAATAGTTTCCAGTTTCAGTATCAATGTATAAAACAAATGTTTTCTTGGTGCAATTAGGACAAAGAAACTTCTTACTTCCTTTGTCCAAAGTGTATTTGTAAACTTCCATTATACAAAATCATTATCATTAATGATATAAGCTACATTACCAACGTTCAATCTTTTGACAAATATTTTAAAGTGGTTTAATCGCAGTTTAAATTTTTCCTTTCCTACGGGTCTGTAACCGTCTTCGTTGCAAAATATTCTATACTTTTCGTATAGTGTTTTTATCAATGTATAATCTGTAGTTGAGCTCTTATATTCCATTTCACTAATAAATAACTGAACGCTATCGCTTTGTTTTTCGTAATCGCTTCTTGCGTTTTCGATAGCTTCGCATTTACTGAAATTCTTTTGCTCCAATATTCTGTCAAGTCCTTTCAAAATCCAGTTGAACACTCCCGATAATTCATTTTGAATTATTTTTTGTGGCAATTGTTTGTCCTGTTTGTCTTCAGGAATAGTTACATCAAAACCAACAATCAAAAACCGTCTGAAATATGCGTTCGTGTGTTCAACGTCTTTTGGCAATTCATTACAATTGAAAATTAACTTTGCATACTCTTTTAATATCATTGGGTTTCCATACGGCAAACGTGCTTCTATTGGTTCGCCCGAAGCCATTTGCTTAAATACATCAGTTTCCAATTTACCGTTTATTTCACTTGCATAGTTTACCAGCTTATTTGCGATTTTCGCCCTATAATAACCGTTTGCATCGGTTAAACTTTGTAAAGAATAGTTACTTACATTTTCGCTCCCTAAAAGGGCGTTTAAAACTTCAAAACATACACTTTTGCCATTTGCTCCAGTACCATAAAGAATAAGCATTTTTTCGAGTTTCAATACACTTGGTTTTATAAAAATGTAACCGAAAAATTCTGCAAACACTTTTTGTTTGTCTTTATCAGGCAATACCTCATCTAAAAACTTTTGCCATTGTGGGGCGGTGGCTTCAGGGTCATACTCAAACGGCAATTGGTGGGTAATAAAATCTTTTTGTTCAAAGTTTCGTAAACCTCTTTTTGTGGGTGTTATTTCAAAAGTTCCGTTTTGTAGATTAATCAAAACGCTATTGGGTTTTGGCTCGGGTTTTGGCAAATAAGCTTCAGCCATAAACTGTTTAAATAACTCATCTTGAAACGTGAATATTTTAGCTTTGAATTTTTCAACTCCCATTTTTAAGGCGGTTTTACCTAAAAAGGATTGAAGTAACTCTTTGCTTATTTCATTCCAGTAAAAACCATTGTACAAAAATATAAATGCTTCATTTTTGCATAAATCCCATTTATTAGCGGTGGCAATCTCTAAAAGTTTTTCGATACAAAGGATTATGTAATGGTTCTTTGAAAGTTTAAAATAATTCAATTTTTTAGTTAATTTTTCAAACTCAACTTGTTGAATGTCGGTTAAATTTCCGCCCCTTAAAATAATCTTTTCTAAAACCGTATATTGCTTTTGAATGTCTTCACTTTCAGGAAACGCCAATAATTTAAAATCAATTTGCCCTATATTATTTGTAAGTTCCTGTAAAATTTCGTTTGGTGTTTTCTGTTTTACAATTTCGATCGATTTTACTTTACTTTCAATTTCATTTGAAATGATATTTTTTAATTTGTCAGCTTCCATAGTCTAAAACATTTTTAATTGGTTAGTTTTTGACTTTAAAAGCCTTTCAAATTCAAGTGGGTTTGTACTTAAAAATTGTACATACTCTTTTGTATAAGGGCATTGAAATTTATCAATTGAAGTAACCAAATATTGATTTTCCTCCAGTTCGGCTTTGTATCTTGTTCCAGCTTCAATAGGAATATTTAAGGCTTCGCAAATCGCCTTATTTGAAGTAGTAATGTATTTTAATCCAAAACAATACCGTTTAATTTCGGGTTGTTTTAAGATTGTCGCAAAGTCAGTTTGTGAATTTTTAACTATTTGAACTCGCATTGCTTTCAAAAGTTGGTTTCTGCGGTTGGTTTCTGTGGTGTTGCCTGTGTACTTCATAGCTTATTTTCTTAATAAGGTTAAACTATTCAGTAAGTCCGATTTTTTAAAAAACCGTCTGTTTGCAATACCATAACATTGCACTTTACCAGCCTTTACCCAATGGTATAAAGTAGTTTGCTCGATTTTAAGAAACTCACACGCTTCGGCTCGAGTAAATAAAATGTCAGGGTCGTTGGTGTTAAGATTTTTTTTGAAGTCTTCTAATTGGGTTTTGAAGACGTTGCTCATAAGTTCCGTAAATTGTTCGGAACTTACATTTTGAATTAAGATTGAATTTTCCATATTTTGCGGTGTCGTTTATTATCGACTTGGCAAATATAGAGTGTGATAAAAGCTAATTCATTGATTTTCAATTGTTTAAACTTGTTTACAAGTATAAACAAGTTGTACAAGTTGTATTAAGTTGTTTTGTACTTAATTATCAAAGGATTAAGTTTATTTAAAACAATTTCGGTAGTTTCTTTATCTACTGTTTTTACGTTTTGAACACTATTATAGCTTCCAATATTTCTATTGAAGTGATTTTCAATCTCATCAAATAATTGTTTAAACTCTTTAGTACCATAAATCAATATTTTTTCTTTGTTTAAAATATCAATTACTCCCTTTATGCTTTTACCAATTTCAGTTGGAAACGTATTTTTTAAATCCTGTAAAAATGCTTCTTTGTCTTTAATGTTATGAATGAAGTCAAACAAAGTCTTTTTAGGCTTCAAGACTTTAAGTTGTTGAGGTCGGTTTTGTTCAGCTTGTAAGTCATTCAAAATAATGTTATACCATTTTATAAATGCACCTCTTAAATCTATACTTTCAATTTTACCAGCTACAATAAAACCTTTCAAAACTAAATCATAAGTTAGGTTTAACCAATGTTTTGCATTATCCTTATTTTCAAGTGTATAATTTAAGTATTGATTGTTTATTTCATTTATAAAGTCCGTTTCACTCATTTTTTTAATGAAGTAAAAAAAACGCAAACCGTTACTATGTCGTACACTTTTTACAACGGCTTCGTATTCCTGTAAATTTTCAAACGGCTCTTCAAGTCTTTTAGAATTTGAATAACTGTAAGCATCAAAAGTTTTTACTTTGTATGGAAAACCATTTGGAAAATATTTTTTGTCAATCTCTTTTTTTTCTATTTCTGTAATCATTTTGTTTGCCTGTGTTCGTGTAAAAGGTGTAAAATATGCACCTAAAATAAAACAAATATTTTTTACTATTTAAAATACTTGTGTGTTTCTTTTGCCAAATCTTTGTTGCTTTTACCTATGTAAGTAAGAAACATTGTTTCGGTGCTATGTCCAGTAATGTTTATCAATAACGAGGTTGGAATAGTTCCGTAAAAATTAGTAGCAAACGAACGTCTGCCAATGTGCGAAGTAACTAAGTCACATTTCTTGTATTCTTTTGTTTCTTTGCGAAATATACCGCTTTCGGGTGCAGTTTCAAGTAATTTACTACCTATTACTATTTGAGTAATTTCTGCCAGTTCACAAACAGTTTTGATATAGTCATTATATTTTTGATCTGAAATAGCATAAGGAAACATTCCGTTTCTTTTTTTGAGTACTTCAATAACTTTTGGGTGTACAGGAACAGTCATAATTTTATCAGTTTTCTTTTGAGTAAATTCAATAAAACTTTGTCCGTCTTCAATACGTATCATTTCATTTGTAAACCTCATAAAATCCGAAACTCTTTGACCAGTATAACAACTAATAATTAGCCAATCTTTTGCATTTTCTAAACTATCAGTTAATTTTTCTTTGTCTATTTGTTCAATAGCTTTTAACTCATCAAAGGTTAAATAAATTTTTTCAACTTTTGCCCTGTCTAATCTCAAACTGTCTAACTGTGGGTGTGTTTCAATTCCTAAAAATCGGGCGTGTTTACAAAAAGTCTTAATAAACACTAATTCTCTTTGCATTGTGTTTTGAGCATATTTTTGGGACTTGCTATAATCAACAAACTCTTTTTTAAAATTATCGTTAATATCTTTTATAAATATTGTCTTTTTTCTGAAAGCTTCAAAACGAATTAATTTTTGTTTGATAACATTAAACTTTTGCTTTGAGGTATCTTTAATTTCGTTTTTACGGTAATCAATATAAAAATCAATGTACTTTATTAATTCCGTTGGTAGTGCTTTGACTTCCTGTGGTGGGTTGTAGTAATAATCAATTTGAGTTTGTAACCAGCTTTTGTTTACCTCATCAGGATTAAACAAATTGAAAGCATTCAAAATATAGTTTTCAATTTTGTTGAGTTCGTTATTAACTCGAGTCTGCTCGTTGGTAATAAGAATATCTTTTGATTTGTTTTTGTGCTGTTTAATCCAGTAATGTTTTGAAACTTCAAACTTTGTGTTTGCTCCAAAAACAAAATCAATATCATTGAAACGATACAATAAACGTAAATGTAAATTTGCTTTGTCTTTTGTTGAACGGTAAAGAAAATTGATAGTTGCCATAGTGTTTGATATTTGAACACTACAAATGTAATTAATTTGTACGATAGTTGTACGGTAAAAGTATTCTTATTTCAATTTGTTGCAATTTATTACACATAACAAAATCCTTGTAAGGTATTGTTATTATTGAATTTATAAGTACATTTGCAACAAACAAAGAACATTTTAATTATAGTATGATTGCAATAAAATTGCTCTCCCCGACTCCACTAAAAAAGCCTCGACAAAATATGTTGAGGCTTTTTAGTTTTATAGATGAAATTTATTTTGAATTTATTAAGCTGTAGCTACCTCAAAGTTTACTGCTTTTTTCAAAAAGGCTTTAATTAGCAAACGATTTGGAGCCATTCCAGAAGTCATAAATTGCTTTCTTGTATTTTCTCCCGCTTTAATAGTTGTGTTGTTTGGAGTTTGTTTTGAACCCATGAACCAAATCACAAAATTCATATTAGATGTATTAGTAGCTTCTTTTTCAACTATAGTATTTTCTATAGTAGTATTTGTATTAGAAGAATTATCAGCAACATCTTGAGCAAAAACAGAAACATTTGACAAAAATAAAAAAACCAACATAACTAAGATATTTGCTGTTTTTTTGTTGTTGTCTTTGTTTGAAAAGTGATACATGTTTTTGTTATTTTTAAAAAGATAAATAGTATCTCTCTTATCTGAGGACAAAACTAAGGGATACACATTCAACCCAAAAATATTTTCGTTGAAGCGCCATAAAACTCGTTAAAACAACAAAAAAGAGTAATGAGACCTTTACAACAGACTCCATTCTAGAAAAACTATTGCAAAAAAAAGCCTCTTCATTGCTGAAGAGGCTTTCTATTTAAAGAAATTTTACTTGTATTATTTTTTAATCACACGCACTGATTTAGTGTTAGCACCTTGGTTTACAATCACATTGTAAATTCCTTTAGCATAGTTAGACCCTATTTGAGCTTCAGATGACATTTGACGTTTTTCGATGGAACGACCCAACATGTCATATACCTGTACTCCAAATGATTTTCCATTACTAGATTTAACTCTGAATCCTTCTGTAGCTGGGTTTGGATACGCCACCGCGCTGAATTTTTCAGTAGTCGCTGCTTCTGGTGCAAGTCTAGTACCTGTTGGGTTGACAATATTTATTAAACCTGCCTGGCTTCCATGATATTGACAATTATAAAACAACTGGCTTGGAGCATTAGCATCAACAACAAAAGTTATAGTGCCACTATCAATTCCGTTATTGGTAACACCTAGGTTGTAAGCGTTTCCTGTACCAGTGCTTGATGTTGTTTTAATAAAGAAAGGATGATCACTTGCGCTAATATTAAACGTGTATGTTAATCCTCTTGTAAGAGTCAATGTCGGATTGTTGTCAGTACCATTAATTATGTACGCAACACTAGAATTATTTACAACATTAAATACTATTGGAGCTGGTGCAGGTGGAGCGTCACAAGTAGTAATTTTACCGATGTCTAATGTTTTGGCAATACTTGAACCTGTTCCATTTGAAGCTACAACACTTAGTAATAGCTTCGGAGTTGTTACACCGGCTACATTAATCACAATAGAATTACTTCCATTGCCACTAACGATTCTTTCTATACTTCCAGCAACTGTCCATGCGTAAGTTGCTCCTGCTACAGCTGGAACATCTACTGTAATAGTAGTACTAGTAGCACAAGTAGGATTGAATTTTGGTGCACCTCCTCCTGAAGTTATTGCTCCTGGAGTAGCTGGCGCAGCAGCTGTTAGCGTCAATGTTCTGGCTATTGAATTTCCAGCTCCATTTACTGCAAATACTTTCAATGGAATTGATAATATTCCTTCAGCAACATTATTTAAATTAATTGTGATAGTGCTTGATGCAGTAGCAATAGCAGCAACATCGTCGAACAAATAAACAGGCAATTCAGTCGTTCCAGTATTTACCGTTGATTTAACTTTAACCGTTGTAGCGGTATTGCCAGTCAAACAATTTACTCCAGCAGGAAGAATCCAAGCATACGAAGTAGCCGTTCCTCCTTGAGTCGTAAATGGAGTAGCAGTCAATGTCAATGGAGTTGATTTTCCTGTGTAAGCACCTACTTTAGTAATTGCTGTTTCAGAATTACCTTCTGTAAGCACTAATTTAGTTGGAGCGGTTGGTACCACTCTGGCCAATGTCAATGTTCTAGCTGTAGATGATCCACAACCACCTACTGATTTAACTACTATTGGCAATGAACCAATTCCTGGTTCAACACCTGCGAAATCAACGGTAATTATTCTTCCATTACCTCCAGTCAATTGAGTTGCTCCGTTTAATGTCCATTCATAGCTAGCAGCTGTAGGAGCCTCTGCAGCTGTCAAAGTGAATACCGTTTCAGTTCCCATATAAGGACCTACTTTAGTGATTTTAACAAGAGAGTTAAGTCCTACAAGACCATAAACTGCAGGGGTTGCAGGTTCTTCAACTGCAGGAGTTATTATTCCTTTAAAATGAGGTGTACTATTAGCACTTGTCATAACTAATGAAGTTGGCGCTGTAGGTACTGCGGTAGTCAAAGCAAGAGCTCTTGGTAAAGAAATACAACCGTTAGCATCTTGTATTTGTACTTTCACTGAACCAATAGCTCCTGGTGTTTTGCTTACATTTTTAAAACTGATAAAAGCTTCAGCACCATCATTTGTTATATCCTCTTCTGTGATGTTGTTGATTGTAGTAGTCCAGATGTAAGAACTAGCACCTTCTGCAGTAGCAGAAAATAATACTGGAGTATCTGAATCAATGTATTTACAGATTTTTTTAGACTCTAATGATGTTAAAGCCGAAGGCGTAGCTGGTAAAGCATTTACTGTAATCGCTACAGCAACTCTTGGACTTACTGTTGTACCTTGAGTAGCATAATATGTTTTTGTTGTCAAAGCAACTGTTGATGCTAAAGGTGCTGCTGTTCCTGTTTGAGCTGTGTAGAATTTCAAAGTTGTGGCTCCAACTGCATCAGATACTTTTGCTCCAGCACAGAAACTCAATGTGGCAGGTATAGCTTCAGTTACTGTTACCGTAGCTGTTGCAGCTAAAGTACAAGGAGCTATTGCAGCAACAGTATAAGTATATACGTTAGCTACGTTTGACCAAGTACCACCAACTGTAGGATTTCCGTTTAATCCTGCAAATAATTCAGCGTTTGTTGGAGTTGTTCCTGTCGTCACACTAAGTGTTCCGTTAGTTCCTGCGTTAGGCAGAGCTTGTTCTGTTACTGTTACGGTTGCCGAAGCTGACCCTGAAGGAGAGGTAACAGTGTAGGTATAAACTCCCGAACCTTCTAAAGTTGGACTCCAAGAACCTCCTGTTACAGGTGTTCCACTAAGGGCAGCAAATAATTGGCTTTCTGTTACGATAGTACCATTACAAATCACTAATGAACCATTGGTACCTGCACTTGGAGGCAACACGTTATCAGTACGTGCTGGTATGCTTTGGATTCTGAAATCCTGAGCTAATGAAGTATCAGCGATGCCGTAAGGAGTTGTGCTGAATTGATTTTTCATATACTCAGCAAACGCATCTTGTTCAGAACCTGCTGTTGTAAATGAAGCCATAGCTGGACCTAGCTCAGAAACTGTATCCAAATCAGATCTGCTTGTTCCCAAAGTGTTGAACGGGTAGCTGTCACCACCTCCTGCAAGGAAGGTCAAGGTAACCACTCTAAAAGTTCGTGTTAAATCTCCTTGAGTAACGCCATTAACCACTAAAGTGTCAATAATATTACCATTGGCATCAGTAACCACCGCATTCAAAATTCTTGAACCTGCTGTAAGACTAAAATCGTAGCTGTATCTTACACCTGCAACTTGTGCAAATTGTCCTGGTGTAGCAGTTGCTGTTGTTGCTTTAACTGCATGTTCTAATACTGCTCTTAAGCCACTTGCTGTCAGTGTCATTAATGAAAGTTTGTTGTTAAATCGCAAAGAGTTTTCGATATCTAATTGAGAAATATCTCCTGATTGTTTACCCGCTGATGGATTTGCAATAGGTGGTGCATAAGTCACACCATCACCTACAGCAATAACGTTTCCTATGGCAGAACGGATTCCACCACCATTTTTGATGGAGATAACGGTAGTCGAATCATAAAACTTGGCCATCCAAAGGTTAGCTTCTGCTGTAATGTTTCCAAGATTTGTTTCTTCTGTACGTACAATGTTTCTACGTCCTTCAAGGAATACTGATGTTTTACCAAATAGATTACCATCTTTTGCATTAATTACATTTCCGACAGCAGTCGTTAACAATTGTACTTGGTATCCACGTGTTCCAACAGCAAAAGCATTGGCAACATTTGCACCCCAAACATCATTTAAACCTTGTTCATCGGCAGCATAAATACCAGAAATAGTATCATTGATTGACGCTGGTATCAAAGTACCATCTGAATCAAAATCAACTACTAATCTTCCCACATATTTATAATTACCATCTGTGTTGATTAATGCTAATGTTTTTCCATCCAAATCAGTGGCAAGGAATGGATAACTTTCAGCAACCACATCACCAGCACGTAAACGATCGTTGGCATCTGCCATCAACGTATTTGAACCACCGGCCATTATAATATCCACACCCGTTAATTTTCCAGCAAGTTCTTTTTCAAAAGCAATTTGTTGTAAGTGTGAAAGAAGTATAATTTTATTACATCCATCAGCAATTAAAGCATCAACCACGGGTTGAACGATACCAGCCAATATTGTCATATCATTTACTCCACCCCCAACTACAGTTGTAGCTCCTGGTGAAGAAATACTTGCCAAAACTTGTGTAGTAGCACCTACTACACCTATCTTTTGACCACCTTTCATTATGATAGTTGATGGGGCTAGTTTTGTTTTGTTTGTAATTGTACTTCTTGATTCAGAAGGATTTGATTGGAAACTAGTGTTCAATCTCAATCGATCTGTTGTTGATATTGATGATAAATTGGAATCACCGCTAAAGTTTAGATTTGAACTCAAGTACGGAAATTGTGCACCAAACCAAGTTGTTGTAGTTGCGCCTGTATTATTGGCACCACCAATTATTGTTCTTATTTCGTTGGTTCCTAAATCGAACTCGTGATTTCCTAAAGCTGAAGCTTCAATCCCTATGAAGTTCATTATAGAAATATCGGCTCTACCTATACTTGCTGCCAAATTCACAGGAGGACTTGTAAAGGTTGTGCTGTAATAACTTTCATAAGCTGTTTTGAATGAAGCGGCAAGACTTGGATCGCCACCGGTACTTAAAAATGGTCCAGGAATATAGTTATCTCCTGACGAAAGTTTAATTGTATTTACATAGCTTTCTTCCAATTGGTCAACAATTGCAGCAAAACGCGGCGCATCTTGAACTGCTTCAACAGCTCCTTCAAAATCTGATGCGTGAAGTACTTGTAGTGTAAATACATAATCGCTAATAGCGATATTTTGCGTTGTTGTAGTTCCTAAAGCAATTCCTGCAGAAGGGTTGCTAATAGTTAGCACGGCTGTTTCGGCAGTTTCAACTGCATTATCGCTTAGTACTGTAAAAGTAACTGAACCTGTTGTTTGACCGTTTAAGATTGTAATGGTAGCATTGCTTAAAGCATAATCTGTAGCAGAAATATCTGTTCCAGAAACCGCTAAAGTTACAGTTTTGTCACCAAAAACAGGCTCGGATGCAGTAGCTGTAATAGTAACTACTGTACCAGCAGTTTCAGAAGCTGTGTTAGTACTTACAGATAAGTTTACTGAAGGTGGTGTAAATTCATAAACAGAAACTGTTTTGCTTACCTCTGCACTCGATATTACTAATGCATTTCCTGTTGGACTTTCGGCAGCTGAAATAAAAATTAATCCTTCAACACCTAAATCGGCTGCTGTGTTAATATATTGTTTAAAAACGGGCGCAGCTGGATTAGTAATATCATACATAAAGATATCTCCAGATCTTTCACTACCCACAAAAGCATATTGCACTCCGTTTACCATACCTGTTGTTACAGCTTCTGGCTCAGGTCCTTTGTTGTCGCTACGAGAGTCAAAACCACTACCAACAACTCCATCTGAATTAAAACCTAAAGCATTTTGAGTGGCTGTAATTTGTTCTAATTGGTCTCCACTATCAAAAACTTGAGTAAAAGAACTATTCCAAATACTAAAAGAACGAGAACCCAAAGCGTGTATTTCTTCAAATTCAGCATCAGCATCTGTATTACCAGTGGCATTTGACAATTGTAAGCGACCTAAATTAGCGTTCAATTTTAAAGTTGAAGCTGTTGGAAAAACTGTTGGATCTAAAACATATCCGGCTGCTCCTACTCTTATTTCTTCTGTAAAACCTGTATAATCTCTTGAATCACCTTCGTTAGCAGTAATAAAATAAGTATTACCACCACTTACAAAACTTGCAGTAGCATCGGGCATATACATCCCTTTTACAGGCCAGTTTTGGATGTTAATTTTTCCTGTAGATGAAGTCAAATCTCTATCACTTGCATCAAAACCGTTTCCAGCTAGGTTATGGTCTTTTAAACCCAACGATTTTATACTTGTTATAGTGCTTGAAGCAATATCGATCATTGCAACAGCATTGTTTTCTTGCAATGTTACTGCAGCAGTAGCATTATCAATAAATGAAATATATTCTGGTTCCAAATCTTGAGCTACTGTAGCGTTTGGTCCGTAAATACGAACACCAGCTGCTTTTAGAGTAGCAATATCTGAATTAAAGCTTGTAAACGAAGCAGTAGTTACCGTTGCAGAAGCGATTCCTGCAGAAATATCTATAATAGAAACAGAACCTTCTGGATCGAAAGAAGTAGCTTGATTGTAGCTATTTGGTTCTCCTTCGTTGGCAGTTAAAATTTTAGTTCCGTCTGGGCTAAAAGCAATCATGTCTGGCAAATAACCAACTGTTACATCCGAGATGTAAGTTGCAGTTGCTGGATCGTAGAAAGCCACTTTACCTAGCTCTTGTGCATTGTTTGCACCAACAATAGCAAATCCAAAAGCTAAAACGCCATTTTTTACCGCTACCGAATTTGGTAAAGCAGTAGTTCCTGCAACCAAAGTTAAACCGTTCGGAATTACTGTAGGCGAAGATAAAACACCTGTACTACTTAATGTGTAATACTCAATAACAGAACCTGCAACCGTGAACAAACGATTGGTTGCTGGGTCAAATGCCGAAATTTCAGCACCATTGATACTAGTTGCAGAAGACTTTATAGCCAACTGTGCATAACCACTTTCGAAAGAAAAGAAGCTTAGCAAACTCAGAATACTTATATGAAGTCTAAGTTTTTTTAAAGGAAAATTTTTCATCATTATTGCTGTTTTTAAAAATTAGAACTCCAAATTTACATTCAAACTTTTTCTAAAAAACTAAAGCATTTTTATAAAAAAGTTAAAAAAATGTAAAAATCAATACTCATTTTAGCACCATTTAACGATAAATTCACATGACTGTTTTTCAATAAATTAGCCCTCTATTTTTAAAATAAAATAGAAACAAATTCTATTCTCTTTTTGATTTAATAAAAAAACCTCTCCATTGCTGGAGAGGCTTCATTTCTTAAAATACGTATCTTTATTTCTTTATCACTCGAAGGTTTTTTGTGTTAGCATCTTGTGTTACTAATACGTTATATATTCCCGATGGATAATTTCTTCCTACTTCGACAGAATTGGATTTTTCTTGTCGTATTTCAATTAATCGTCCGGTCATATCATAAACCTGAATTCCTGTTATAGCTCCTTTAGCCGATGACTCAACTTCAAGATTAAATACATTTGATGATGGGTTAGGATACGCAACTACCGAAAATCCTGGTTCCGCATGCATCTCTTCATTTATCACTGCATCACCCATACGAGCAACACAAGATTTGTAGTATAGCAAAACTGCCGCACTATAAGCATCAGGAGTACAAGGAGCAACTGAAAATTTAGCCCTGTAGTAATTTGCACCAATTGAAGCCTCGTCTACAATATAACTAGCAGAAGCCGCACCATCAATTGTTGTCCAATTTATGTTATCGATAGAATGCTGCCAAGTAATATTACCAGAGTATCCTAATCCAATTGTTAATGTTTTGGATGTTCTAAAATCTATACACAACGGGCTTATTGATGTATTGCCTGTAGGAGTGGTTGTACTTTTTGTGATTGATCTTGCAATTACTTTGTTTACAGTTACAATAGAAATATCTGAATATAAAACTGAACAAGAACCTATAGTAATTATTGCTCTATAAGCGGTCGAAACTGTTAAAATTCCTGTAGAGATGCTTGAAGTTGTTCCTGCAACAGTTGTCCAAGTTGCTAATAATGGATCAGATAGCGTAAGATAATCTGTAGATTTTTGCCATACTATAGTACCTACTGAATTTGCTAATGTCAATGTTGTAGAAGTTCCAGTACAGATACTTGAATTTGAAGCAGAAATTGTTCCAGTTGTTGCTACAGTCCCATTTTGATACAATACCGGTGAGCTGTATACACTGGAGCATTGTCCGCTTGTTATCTTTGCCCTGAAGTAGGTATCAGCTGTAACATTTGTAATACTATAAGTTGCCGCACTACCAGTTGAAGTGGTTGTTTCAAATGTCGATGCACCTGATGGATTCATATAAATACCTGATCTTAGATAAGGAGCTATAACGTAATTCACTCCCCCATCAGCAGAAAATTCCCATTGAATTGTCCCCGTATAACCTGCTAGTTTTATTGTTGAAACTGAACTCGAACATACCGTTCCACCACCGGTTATGGTTCCCGCCACAGATGGTTTATCAACCAGAATGGTTTTAACAGCAGTGGTTGCAGCGGTACATGAATTAGAAACAATACATCTTACATTAAGTGAAGACAACGAAGATGCGGTTACAGCATAAGTAGCACCGGTTCCTACATTATTCCAAATACTTCCTACGGCTGTTGATCGTGTAGCACTAGACTGCCATTGATAGGTAGTACCAACAGAACCTGTTAAACTAAAAGTTATAGCTCCATTAAGACAAACTGTTGCTGTCGGAGTGGTAACTACACCAGCTTTTGCAAGGGGTGAGACTGTTACGATATGAGCATCTGAATATGAAATGCAAGCTCCACTGGTGCTTTGCACTCTATAAGCTGTTGAAACGACTAAGTTTCCTGTACCTAATGTCCCCTCTCCTGAACCATCAAAAATGATAGGGGTTGTTAAACTATTTGCCATTGTAGTCCATGTCGCTGATAAAGGGGAAGTAACATAGTTAGTTGATTTTTGCCATTTAATAATTCCTGATGTTTCAGTCACTTCAAGATTAGTCCCATTTCCATAACATAGGGTATTCGTTCCGGAAATTGTTCCCGAAAGTGCTGGTTGACTTATGGTTACAGCAACCGAGGCACTAACGGCCGAGTCACAGGAACCATTAACAACCTTAACTCTATAATAGGTAGTAGTCGTTAAAGAAGGAGTTGTAAATGACGAACTATCAAATACTCCAACATCTGTCCAATCCAAGTCATTTAATGAATCTGTAGAAGAAGATTGCCATTGTACTGTTCCAGAGTGAGCACCCAAAGTCAATGTTTTTGATCCACCAGAACAAATTTCACCTGCACCTGTAATTGTACCAGCTATAGATTTTAAAACGGTTACTGCTACTTTATTAGTATAGACATCGGTAGAGCAACTCACCTTTGCAAAATAATAAGTAGTTCCGTTTCCTATTCTATTTTTTGCTAAGACTAAAGTGTTAGAAGTTTGCCCCCATATAGTACGATAGGTTCCAGTAGCAGAAACTGAATACATCCACTGGATATTTCCATATGAATTTATTAGCGTTAAAGAAACATCATTATTACCAGAGCAAACTGTAACATTATTTTCAAAAGGATAATCATTATTTTCATCACTACTAACACCAGACACATGACCTGCATCTGCCGCTCTTTCTGTTACGGTCACTGTAGCTGTAGCCTCTACAGTACAAGGATCTATAGGATCAACTGTATAAGTGTATACTAAACCTACATTGCTCCAGACTCCTCCAACTTCTGGCGTTCCACCTAGTTGAGCAAATAATTCTGAATCGGTTGGGATTGTTCCTTCACAAACCGTTAGTGTGCCATCTGTTCCAGCATTTGGAGCCGCTTGTTCGGTGACCGTTATGGTAGCTGTTGCGTCAGTGGCACATGGGGAAGTTGCTGATACAGTATAAGTATACACTAAATCTACATTGGTCCAAGTTCCGCCTGCATCTGGCGTTCCACCTAGTTGAGCAAATAATTCTGAATCGGTTGGGATTGTTCCCGCACAAACCGTTAGTGTGCCATTAGTACCTGCATTAGGTGCTGCTTGTTCGGTCACTGTTACGGTAGCGGTATCAGTTCCTGTACATGGAGCGGTGGCTGCTACGGTATAAGTATACACTAAACCTATGTTGGTCCATGTTCCGCCTGCATCTGGCGTTCCACCTAGTTGGGCAAATAATTCTGCGTCTGTTGGGGTTGTTCCCGTACAAATCGTTAGTGTGGCATCAGTTCCGGCATCTGGTTGGGCTTGTTCGGTCACTGTTACGGTAGCGGTATCAGTTCCTGTACATGGAGCGGTGGCTGCTACGGTATAGGTATACACTAACCCTACATTGGTCCATGTCCCGCCTGCATCTGGCGTTCCGCCTAGTTGGGAAAATAATTCTGAATTTGTTGGGGTTGTTCCCGCACAAACCGTTAGTGTTCCGTTTGTTCCAGCATTGGGCAATCCATTTACTGTTGTTGCAATAGTATTATCAGAATCATAATCTATTGAATCAGATGTCATCACAACCGAAACAATTTGTCCGTTTGTTAAAGCTGAAGTGATAAAAAAAACGCTATTCGTTCCAGCAGTTGCCGTCCCAACATACCATTGATAGGACACTGTTGTTCCTGCATCTACTGGAGTAGCCGTAAAAGTAACAGAGGTTCCTGCACAAATGACATTATCAGAATCACTTGAGGCAATACTGACACGCTGCGCATTTGCGTGAGTTCCTAAAATAACGAATACAAATAAAAGAAAACGTAAAATCATTGATTTTGACAAACATGAAAAAGACTTTGGGGAATGTAAATTTGTTTTCATAAAAGTAGGTATAACTATTTGTTTAAGAGTCTAAAGGATTGTCAAAAATAACAATTAAATGCAAATAAATCACATAATACATTTAAAAAAATAAAATGTTAATTGATTTTCACTAATGGATTTTTTTTGTAAAGTACTGTATCACAGGACTAAAAAATATTTGCACGCTGACGCCTGTTTGATTATCGTGATTTGTTAATTTTTACCGAAGATTAATACATGTTTAAATTTGCAAATGTCTGCATAAAAATATTTATAAAAAATTTGATTTGTAGTTTAATACATTTAAATTTAATGCTCCAGTACTATTTGTCTTTTGCACATTAACTATCAGTTTTAATGAAAAATTAATAACTGAAAAAATGCAAGGAAAATTCCTTACAGTTATTAACCGAAACAATCTGTGAATTATTTTTTTAGTCTTCTGAAGCAAATGCTTTTTCTTTGTCAATGGCAATGTTTAACGTTGTCGCAACACCTTGATTGTCAATCATTGTCATGTTTAAAAAGTCTAATTTTGCTAATTTTTTTGATACCAATCCATTAAATTTATTGTATGAAATATTCATTTCTTTAAGGTTTTTCAGTTTCTCTAAGTCAAGAGGGACTTGACCTTGCATTAAATTATCAAACAAACTAAGTTGTTCTAAATTGATCAAATTGGATACTGAGTTTTCAAGAGATCCGCTAATTTTATTACTATTCAACAGCAGTACTTTTAGACTTTTTATTGTATAAATTGAAGATGGAATTGTCCCTGAAATTTCATTATTGTACAAAGACAAAACCTCTAAATTAGATAAACCTCCAATTTCTATTGGGATTTCTCCAGTAAATTTATTCATAAATAATTCAATGTTTTTTAATGAAGTTGCTTGACCTATAGAAGCAGGCAAAGTTCCTTCAAATAAATTGAACGATAAATTCAATGAGACTAGGTTTTTTAAATTACCTATTGTACTTGGAATTGATCCTTTCAAGAAATTTTTAAACAAATTCAAAGTTCTTAACTGGGTCAAATTTGAAATTTCAGTCGGTAAAATACCTACTAAATTATTATTGCTCAATTGAATACCAACTACCTTATCTTTTTCAATAATTACACCATACCAAGATGAAACCGGCATTTTTAAATCCCATTTAGTAGACCAATTTTCGCCATCTGTGGAATAGTACAAGTTTAGTAATGAATTTTTTTCTAAAGTTGAAACTTCAGCTTTAACAACAAATGAAATTATAAAAACTAAAAGTGAGGAAAATAAATTTTTCATGATAATATTATTAATTTACAGAGCTAAAATACATCAACAATAGCTAAAACACAAAATAAATCGACAAAATACATGTTTTGTAATAAATATAACTATTTTTCTTATAAATTTTACTTTATTATCTATTACGTACACCGATAATGTAAAGAGTTAAAAAATATAAATTACTATCGTTCCAATTCAGCTTAACGAATTTAAATTCCTAAAATAGCTTATTGATTTGGTTCCCTGCCCATGCTAGAAATACGAATTCAGAAATTGATTTGGAATCGAAATAGCTTTCTAATTGACATTAGTATGAAGATAGCGATTTATTTAAAATACATAAAAAAACCTCTTCAATAGTGAAGAGGTTTTGGTGTATTTAAATTATTATTTCTTAATCAATCGAAGTGTTTTAACTTGCTCACCTTGAGTTACTATAACATTGTATATTCCTGAAGCGTACTCACTGCCTAATTCAACATTTTCAGATTGTTGCACCTGACGTTGTTCTATGAGTTGTCCAGTCATATTATACACTTGTATACTGTTTGATTTTCCGCTTACTGAAGATGAAAACTCAAGATTAAATACCGATGAAGATGGATTTGGATACGCAATTACTGATAAAAATGGTTCTGTAATATCTTCTTTCTTCTTAATACTATCCATATTAACTACACGAGCAACAACAGAACTTCCTGTTGGAGAAGTTGCATTAACGGTATTTGATTGTGCTTCAACTTTACTTATACCCACAACACAAATAGTAGAATATTGAGTTGAACAAGTACCTATGGTAACCATAGCTCTATAGGCAGTCGCAACTGTTATAACTCCTGTCGGTATAATTGGAGTTGTTCCAGAGACTGTTGACCATGTTGCCAATAATGGAGTCGAAAGATAATTCGTTGATTTTTGCCACACTATTGTGCCCATAAAATTTGTTAATTCCAATGTGGTGGAACTACCCGAATAAACACTTGATGCTTGAGCCGAAACGGTTCCTGCTGTTGCTACCATTGCATTTTTATACAATACTGATTCGGAATAAACTGAAGAACAAGAACCATTGGTTACTTTTGCTCTGAAATAGGTATTATCGTTAATATTTGTTATACTGTAAGTTGCCGAGTTGCCCGTTGAGGTTGTTGTGTTAAATGTTGAAGCTTTAAATGGATTAGTATAAATCCCTGAAATTATATAAGGTGCAGTTGCAAAATTTACGCCGTCGGTTGAAAATTCCCATTGAATTTTTCCAATATAACCTGTCAATTGTATTGTTGATAGAGAATTTGAACATACTGTCCCCCCACCTTTTATAGTGCCAGCAACTGCCGCTTTATCTACAATTATCTTTTTAATGGAGGTCGTAGCAGTGGAACAACCTGGATTAGACACAATACATCTCACGTTAAGTGTCGCTAAAGACGCTGGAGAAGTAGTATAAGTTGCACCTGATCCGACACTTGAAAAAGTCCCTATTAAACCTGTAGGACTAGACTGCCAATCATAAACAGAACCCACTGAACCTTTCAGACTAAAAGTAATATTTCCATTTAGACAAACACTAAGCTTATCTGTAACTATAATTCCTGATTTTGCCGTTGGTGCAACAGTTACTTTAACCATTGGCGTTTCAACATAACAAGTTCCACTGGCAATCTTTGCCTTAAACCAAGTAACCACAGTCAAGTTTCCTGAAGTTAACGTTGCTGTGATTTGTCCAGAAACTACTGTCCAAGATAAACCCGCATTAATTGATTTGTACCACACAATTGCGTTAGCTGTTGTTTTTTCATTATTTATTAAACGTAAGACTGCCTGTTTTCCATAACAAGCACTACTTTCTCCTTCTTGTATGGTCCATGTTCCTAAAGGTTTGTTTACACCAACCAATACAGGCTGGGAAACCACTGGCATACAATCCCCTGTCTGAACAACCGCTTGATAATACGTATTTGCTATTAGTGCCGGAGTTGTATAAGAAACGCCACTATTCCCTTCTATGTTTTTATAACTCCCTATTAAACCTGTAGCACTAGTTTGCCATTGAATCGTTTCTGATGAACCAACCAAAGTCAAAGTTTTTGTGTTTCCTAAACAAATTGTGCCTGATCCAGTTATGGATCCAGGAATTGATTTTTGTACCGTTACTGCAATTTTATTCGTAAAAACAGTAGTAGAACAACTCACTTTTGCATAATAGTAAACAGTTCCTGATTCCATTAAATTTGATAAAACTAAAGTAGTGTTGTTTTCCTCTGGTATAGAACGATAAGTTCCAGTAGGCGTATTTGAATAAAGCCATTGGATATTTCCGTATGAATCTGACAAGGTTAAAGCTAGATTGTTATTTCCAGTACAAACCTTTACGGCTGTTGAGGAGGAAATTCCATTACTTGTAACCGAAACAATTCCTGAATTTATTGCTTTTTCTATTACTATTACCTTAGCTGAAGCTATCTCACTACAAGGAGAATTCGCTCTCACAGTGTAGGTATATACCAAGCCTTCATTAGTCCACGTCCCACCATCATCAGGTGTTCCACCTAAATGCTCAAACAACTCTGTTTCGGTTGGGATTGTGCCCGAACAAACCGTTATAGTTCCGTCGATTCCAGCATTTGGCAAGGCATTTGTTGTTATAAGTATTCTATTTTCAGAAACATAATCCACTGAATCAGTAGTCATCACTAGACTCACTTCATCACCGTCCACTAAAGAAGAGGTCGTAAAAGTCAATTTATTTTCACCTACCGGAAGATCACCTATATACCATTGGAAGGAAGTAGAAGCACCCTCATCTATAGGGGTTGCCGTAAAAGTAACGGTATTTCCAGCGCAAATAGTGTTGTCTCCAACATTCGAATCAATAATTACTGCTTGAGCATTTGCATTAATTCCACAACTAAATGTTACAAACAAAAATAATTGTACAATTTTATTCTTAAAAAAAGTCTTGGAAGCATTTTGATTTTTACTGTAACACATCGCAAAACAAAAATTAGGGAAAAGTAAATTTATTTTCATAACAGAAGTAGGTTAAATTATTTGAGAAATTTTATGCTTATTTTATTATTAAATGTTCATTAATTTAGAATTCTAATTTAGCTGTAATCTGATGTTAAATTAGCTTCAAAACAACATTCCAAATCTAAAAAAACAATTTAAAATAATCGTCAAAATACATAATAAATCGATAAAATACACAATTTTATAAATAATAATAAGAATATACGCATATTAAAAGCATTGGAATTGATTTAGCTGCGTGATCTATATGCTAAATCATAGGATCTAAGGTTAAATATGCTGTAACGAATTGGAATGTCGCCCTGAGCTTGTCGAAGCCCAACTAAACTTCGATAAGCTCAGGGCGACATACGTATCAAAAAACTTTCAAATATTTTTAAATCCAAAATGATATCAATTAGCTGTTTTTGAATTTAAATAGCTGTATCTATTTGGTCAAGAAATATAAAAGTCTGGCATTGGGGCTGGAATCGAAATACCTTTCTAATTGACATTAAATTAAAGAGAGTGATTTATTAGAAAGACAAAAAAAAGCCCCTTCAATAAATGAAGAGGCTTTGGTATTTAAAATAAGTTTTTTTATTTCTTAATCACTCGGAGGGTCTTAACTTGTTCTCCTTGCGTTACAATAATATTATACATCCCTGAGGCATAATCACTTCCTATTTCGATATTTTCCGATTGTTGCACTTGACGTTGTTCAATAAAACGTCCATTCATATCATAGACCTGTACATTAAATAGTTTCTTCTTCACTGATGTTGGGGTGCTCACTTCAATTTGAAACACACTAGATGATGGATTTGGGTAAGCAATAGCTTTAAACACCTCAGAAACCACTTCTTTTGCCGCCTCTCTGGCGGATGAACAATTATCAGCATAAACGGCAACTCCAGTTTTACTTATAGCAGGGGCAGAACAAGGTGAACTGGTCGTCCTAACCTTAAAGTACATTACCCCTGCGGTGTTGGGTGTATAATCATAAGATGATGCTATTGCTCCATCAATTACGGTATAAGTTCCTGTTAGGCTAGTTGATGACAACCATTCGATGGTTCCAACATAACCAGCACTCAATGTCAAGGTTTTTGGTGTTCCCACACATGCCTTGGTAGTGGCTGTATTAAAACCCTTGATAGCAGTAACTTTAGCTGCCGGACTTACCGTTACAATAGCCACATTTGAAGTTGAAGCTGTACATACACCGCTAGATACAACTACCCTATAAGCGGTACTTGCTGTTAAATTTCCTGAAGCTAAAGTGGTTGTGGTATTCCCTGCAACCGAAACATAAGCACCTATTACTCCACTAGCACTAACTGAAGCTTTTTGCCATGCGATAGTTCCTGTAGCACTAGTTAAACTAAGTGTAGTTCCTGTGCCTGTACAAAGAGTTGTAGCTGACGGAAGTGTTCCAACAGAAGTTGGTTGACTAACAGTAACTGCAACTGCAGCACTAGCTATTGAAGAACAAGGACCGCTTGTAGCTACCACTCTATACCAAGTAGTTGCTGAAGGAGATGCTGTATAAGTAGCAACATCTGTTGCTCCTTGAATATTTGTCCAATTAACATCAGTTGATAATGGTGCAGTAGTACTAGGTCTAACAATTGATTGCCATTGGGTAGAGCCTATAGAACCTGTTCCCAAAGTAAGTACTCTACTTGTTCCATTACAAATAGCTCCAGCTCCTGTAATTGTTTTAACAACGGAGGTAGGTCTTACCGTCACGACAACCACATTTGAAGTTGCAGTAGGACAAACTCCGCTCGAAACAACTACTCTATAATGTGTTGTGGCTAAAGTATTTCCTGTTGTTACACTTGTAGTGTTTTGAATAAGCGTAG